>JBOGIZ010000348.1:0-11179 GCA_050747805.1 Vicinamibacterales bacterium
AGCGGGGGGTGAGGCGGCGCGCCGGCGCCGCTAGCGTACGCCGCCCGCGCGGCGCGCGACGCGCGACGCGCGGCGGTGGACAAGGAAGAATGGGTGGCGATTCACCAATGGCCGCTACCGTCTGGGATCGAACGGCGGAACGGGGCGAATAGCGCGCGGATTGGCCGGCAGCCTCTGCGGCTCGTCCGACGAGAACCAGTCGTTCAGCCGGAGGAGGCGGCCGCGTTTTTGCGGCAGCACCTCATCCAGCCGCTCGATCACATTCAATGCCTCCGCCATCGTGGACACGACGCCAATTCCGCGATTGCTGGCGTGTTCCCTCGCGGCGGCGTCCGGCGAGCGCTGCATCAGCATCGCCTTGGTCTGCGCCGCGCCGATCACGTCCACACAATTGATGATCTGATCGTCGACCATGAGATCGAGACGGAGTCCGTTGGCGACCTCGCCGCGTGAGCCGGGGATCGTGAGCACCGAGGGCAGGTAGAACCCAAACCGCTCGATCCACCACTGCGTCTGGAACTGCACCGAGTCGCCGGCGCTCGGCGGACGCTTCGTCAGGAAGAACACCTCCCAGCCGACCGCCCGCGTTCGCGCGTACAGCCGCGCGATCTGATCCGGTTCGTACGCGGGCACGTCCATCCACCAGTTCTCGGCGTGCGCGACGTACTCCCACACGCGGCGCACGTCTGCGGCGTCGAGCGGGCCCGGCAACTGATCCGAATCGGTCGGCTCGGCGATGTCGCGGCGCAGGCAGTTGTGCGCGGCGGCGTGAAACGCCGTGCGGAAGTCCGCGAGCACGCCGTCGACGTCCAGTCCAAGGCGGAGCGGCATGACGCGCGCTACCCCTCCCTCCCGGACCGCACCGGCGTGTGCAGCACGATGGCCGCGACGATCGCGGCGAGCGCCGCGTTGGCAGGCGTCGTGAGCCCGGTTTCCCAGATGCTCTGCGCGGCGACCCCCGTCAAACCGCCGACCGCGCCCGCACGCAACCAGTACATCCCCGAGTCGTCCGCGGCGAGCGACTCCGCGGCGAGACGAACGAACCGCCAGATCGCCATCGCCACCGGAATGCCGAGCAGCAGCCCGCCCTCCGCGGCCAGCTGCAGGTACTGGTTGTGCGCCTGATTGAACCGCACGCCGACCGAGGCACGCTGATAGATCAGCATCGCCGTTTCATACGTGCCCGCGCCCGTTCCCGTCAACCAGAAATCTCGAATGAGCGGAAGAGTATCGCGCCAGATCAGCAGGCGTCCCGCCACAGAGATCGGCGCGGCGGCGAAGCGCCCGACGAGTTCGGCCGGATCCACGCGCACGACGACGGCGATTGCTGCCAGCGCGAAGGCGGCAATCATCCATCGCCCTGCTCGCCATGCCTGTCCCTCGCGGCACCGCTGCAGCAGCGCGCACGTCAGCAGCGCCACGCCGAGCCCAAACACGCCGGATCGCGACAGACTCGCGGCCAGCGCGACAATCATCAGGGTCACCGACGTGAGCAGCGAGATCGTGCGGCCGTCGAGCACGACGCGCAGCCGCCGGCGCCACGACACGGTCTCCCGTACAGGATGGTGCGCCGTCGCATGCGCGGCGACGTACCCGAGCACGAGCGGCACGGCAAGGATCGCCCACGTGCCGAAGTGGTTCCGGTTGACGAAGGGGCCAAACGGCGGCGCTCCCTCCTGCAGCGGGTGCCAGCGCCAATACATCAATCCGTGCGCGGACGCGTCCTGCGCGAGCGCGATCGCCGAGACGACGACGCCGATCGCCGCGATCGCACGCGTCACGCGACGTACGCCGCCAGCCGCGAAGATGCGGCGCGCGCTGATGAAGATCACGAGGAGTCCGGCGCCGAGAAGCGCCGCCCGCGCGCCCCTTGCGAGATCGATCGAGAGCGGCAACGCGGATGGCGGTGTTGCCAGCGACAGCCGGTTCCAGACTCCGCGATCGTGCGGCGAGAGGACGTTGACGACAAACGCGGGAAGCGGCATCAGCTGCAGGAACGCGACGCCGCAGGCGCCCGCCAGCCAGCGATCGACCGCGCCGTTGCCGTCGAACCGGGTCCACGGCCGGCAGATCGTCGCCAGAATCGCGCACAGAACGGCGGGCACGAGCAGCGTGGACGGATACACGCCCGCAAACGCGAACGTGGTCCACGCGGCGATCACCCACAAGAGCCGCGCGCCGAACGCCGCGGAGGCGGCGCTAAGCGGCGCCCTGCGTGGTCTGGCCGTAATAGCTCTTGTACTGGTATCCGTAGTATCGCGAGTAGTAGTACTTGTTGCGGTCGAAGTCAACCCGATTGAGGACGGCACTCACGCTGCGCGGGCGGCTCTGACCGAGCGTTTCGAGCGCGCGCTCGGCGTGCACGCGCCGCGTCATCTCTGATCCGATGACAAACACGACGCTCGACACGTGCGGCGCGATAATGACCGCGTCGGTGACCGCGAGAACCGGAGGTGTATCGATGACGATCCAGTCGAACGGTCCGGTCTGAAGGTTCTGCAGGAAGCTCTGCATCCGTTCGGACGAGAGCAGCTCCGACGGATTGGGCGGCGTGCGGCCCGCGGTAATCACCAGAAGGTTGGGTTCGGTCGTGCGCCGGATCACGTCTCGAACGCGCGCCTGTCCCACGAGCAGGTGCGACAGGCCCGTGCCGTTGTCCATCCCGAGAGTCTTGTGGAGGCCCGGCCGGCGCATGTCCGCGTCGATGAGCAGCACGCGCGAACCCCCGAGCGCGAGCGCGAACGCCAGGTTCGCGGCCGTCGTCGTCTTGCCTTCGAGCGGCTGACTGCTCGTCACCGCGATGATGCGTCCGTGGTCGCCGCCAGCCGTGAACACCAGCGACGTTCTGAGCGAGCGAAACGCCTCGCCGAATTCGTGCGGCACGGTTTCGGCCAGCACGGGCACGCGATCGCCCCGGATCGCCGGCACCAGCCCGAGCAGGGGCAGCCGGAGGCGCCGCGTAATGTCCTCGGGCACCTTCACGGTGTCGTCGAGATATTCGATCCCGAACGCGAGCAGGAACGCGACCGTGACGCCCGCGAGCAGCGCCATGATCCATTCGCGGCGCGGGTTGGGCGCGATCGGAAACTTCTGCACCTCCGCGCGCTCGTACACCTGCACGTTATTGGCGTGGCTGTTCTTGATGAGGCTGAGATCCTTCTGACGCTGCAGCAGACTTTGATACGCCGTTTGCTGCGTGCTGGCCTGATTCTCGAGGACCTTGTAGTCGGCGCTCTTGCGATCCAGGGTCATCGACGCCTGCTTTGCCTGGTCGTTCGCGACGCCGTACGACGTTTCCGCGGTCACGAGCTGCGTGTATTCGTTGCGGATGCGATCGATGACCTGCGCCCGCGCGGCGATCAGCTCGCGCCGCGCCGCGTCGAAGTCGCTCTGCGCCGACTTGACCGCCGGCCACTCGGGCCCGAACTTCTGATCCGTCAAGGTCTTCAAATCGCTCTGCGCCTTGAGCAGTTTGTTCTTCGCCTCGACGACCGACGGATCGTTGCCGATCACGCTGTACTGGTCGGCGCTGTCGGCCTTCGGATCGACGCTTTTGATCTGGTTGTAGATCGACTCCTTGGCGAGGCGCTGATAGTGCGCCTGCGTGAGCTGATCCGCCGTCGTGTTCACGCGCTGCGCGACCGTGTTCTCGTGATCCTCGAGCGACAGCGCGTCATTCTGCTCGCGGTACTGCGCGAGCGCGGTTTCGCCATTTTCCATCTGGCCCTTCTGCCGGCCCAGCTCGTCGTCCAGATAGGAGAGCTCGTTGTCCACGTTCTGCAGGCGCAGGTCGAGATTCTGCGAGGTGTACTCGTCGGCGACCGCATTCGCAGCGGTCGCGGCGAACACCGGATCGCTGTAGCGATACTGAATCGTCACGAGCCGCGTGCCGACTTCCGGGATGATCTGCAGGCCGCCGAGGAAGCCGCTGATGACCCACGACTCGCGCTCGTCTTCCTGAAGTGCGCTCGGACGCGAGACGGGCGGCACGGCCGGCTTCGTCACGAGCGAGCGGACCCAGTGGCTCGCGGCGGCGCGGCCCTCCCGCAGCAGCGAAAGCGGATCGCGCGGCCGCGGCCCGCTTCCGTTGAACGCCGCGTCGTTGACCAGCTTCAGCCGCTCGACCACGCGCTTGGCGAGCGCGCGGCTGTTGAGGATGCTGTACTGCGTCTTGTAGTACTGATCCGGGTCCTGCCAGTACGCCGGATCGTTCGAGCTGATCGATGTGACCTGCGTGCTGCGTTCGTCGAGAATCTGCACGCGCGCGCTCGCCTGATACGTCGGAATCGTCGAGTACGCCTGGATCATCATCACGGTGACGACCAGCGCGAACGATGCGCCGGCAAGCCGACGATGCTTGAAGACGGCGTTCAGACGATCGAGGATGTGGACGGGCTGAGCGCTGGCCGCGGGCATCGGTCCCTGCAGCGCCGGCGGCGGTGCCGAGGCGTGCGTGCCCGCCGCGAGATCCTGAGTATCGAACATCAGCGGTAGCTCGCGGTCAGTGAGTCGCCGATCATTGGCCCGCCGACGCCGGCCGAGCGACCGGCGCAATCGCCGTAATACCCTCGCTCGCCGCGCTCGCCGCGGCGGCGGCGGCGGTGTTCGCGAAGAACGACCGCATCCACGGCACTTTCGTGCCGAGCCGCACGAAGGTCGCGACGGTTTCGCCAGGCTCGACCGTGAACGGGTGCCCGACCGTCAGGATCTTTCCATTGTCCGCGACGAGTTCGACGAGGTAGGTTCCCCGTTCCAGGCTCTCGAACGTGAACCGCCCCTCGGTGTTGGCAATGGCCGTCGCTTCGATCCGTCCGGTCATCACGTTGCGCAGACGCAGATGTGCGCCGGGAATCGGAGAATTATCTGAATGCCACGCTGCTCCCAGCACTGACGTGGTCAGGCCGCCGGCTGCGGCACCGACGCTGTCAACTGGTTCATCCGACCAGCCGCCGCTGGCCGACACGCCGGCCGCAGGCGCGAGCACGATCGCGGCGATCACGAACGCAAGCGTACGGGTGCGCATATCTGAATACCCAGGGTATCGGCGCTCGGTCCAGTCATCTGCAGTGAGCGACCTTCTGGTGAAGTTAGTGGCACATCATAGATCGTGCCCGCCAGACGGCCCATGAATAGGCGCAAAACCCACAGATACGGGCATGAGCGGCTGTGGCGTGTGCCATTCTGCAACAGCCACGCTGCCATTTCCGTAATCGCGTACTCACTTATCGGCTCCTGCCGGCCGATGGCCTCAGGAATGACGTTTTCCGGGACGACTCGCGATTCGACCAGCCGGAATCCGCTAGAGTAGTCGTGGAATCGGGATGGCAGTGATGACCCGCACAATCCTCCGGCACTGGCGGCTGCTCACGGTGGTCACCGTCGCGCAGTGCGTCATCGCGGCGGTGCTGCGGGTCGTCTCGATTGCGAAGGTGCGCGCGGGCGCGCAGGCATGCCGCCCCCTCGCGTGCCGCCTCGTTCCGGCTTCTGATGACCGCATTGCGTGGGCTCTCGAGGCGACAGGCCGCCGACTCGGCGGCGCGAGCTCGTGTCTGGGCCGAGCGCTGCTCGCGCAGATGTTGCTCAGTCGCGGCGACGCCCCGGTCAGCGTCTGCCTCGGTGTGAAACACCCGGCCGGCGGAGCGCTCCAGGCGCATGCGTGGGCGGTCCGCGGCGATCGCATCCTTGTCGGCGCACCCGCCCACGAATATCTCCCGATGCTGACGTGGACCGCCGTGGACGCGCGATGAGTCCGTCGTCTGGCAGGCCGTATCGATACGGTGTGTATGGCGTCACGATCTCGAGCGACATGCCGCTGGCGCTGCCGCAGTACGCGCACGCCGCGCTCGGCCGGATCGAATGCGTAAGCGCTGCGCGGTCCCATTTTGCCGCTGCGCTCGACGGCGTCGTCTTCAGCTCGCCTCCTGAATCGTGGTACCAGTACGCATTTCTCGACGACGGATCGACCTACGTCCGTTGGAGTAACGTTGGCGAGTTCCTGGTCGATGGGGATGGACACGGGGTCGTGTGCCGGCGCGAGCCCGGGGCGTCCAGCGAATCGTTCGAGGTGTACCTGTTCGGCCAAGCGCTGTCGTTCGCGCTCGTCAGACAGCGTTTCGAGCCACTCCACGCCACTGCGGTGGCCGTCGAGGGTCAGGCTGTCGCGTTTCTCGGCGGCAACGCATTCGGCAAGTCGAGTCTAGCCGCGTCATTTTTCGCGGCCGGATACCCGTTAATTACCGACGATCTGCTGCTGCCGCATGTGACGCCCGGCGCGACGATCGTCTATCCCGGTCCTCCGCGAATCAAGCTGTTCTCCAAGACGGCGCGCCGCATCCTCGACGGAGACGCGCCCGGCATCCCGATGCACGGCAACACCACGAAGATGATTCTACCGGTGGACGAGTCGCGGCACTGCGCCGTTCCCGTGCCGCTGCGGTGCATCTATGTGCTGGCGCCACCCCGCGCCGCGGGCCGTGGGCCCGACGTAGTCGTCGAACGACTCACGGCTCGCGAGGCGTTTCTGTCGCTGGTCCGATGGACGTTCAACCGTCGGCTCGTCGATGCGCGCCGCCTGGCGAGCCAGTTCGCCCTCGCGTCGACAATCGCCGCGGCGATTCCCGTCAAGCGCCTGACGTACCCGCGTGCTCTCGAGCGGCTCGACGACGTTCGCCGCAAGGTGCTGGCCGATCTTGCAGGAGAGCGCGCATGATTTCCTTTGCTGCCCGGATCGCCGTCGCTCCCGACGTCCTGTTCCGGATGCTCGGGGACGAAGGGGTGCTCGTCAACCTGCGAACCGAACAGTATCTTGGCGTGAACGAGATCGGAGCGCGGATGTGGCAGGCACTCGGCGCTTCGGCGTCGATTGAGGACGCCTTCGATCAACTCGCCCAGGAGTACGAGGTTGAACCGGCGCAGCTTCGCACAGATCTCGTGGAATTCATCGATCTTCTGCTCGGGCAGCATCTGATTGAAGTGCGCGAGGCTGAGGAGCCGCCGCCCACTGCATGAGCGGTATTGCCGGCTTGGTGCACCTCGACGGCGCCCCGATCGATCGATGCGTGCTCGACCGGATGACGGCCGCGCTCGGGTTTCGAGCCTCCCGCGCGCAAGTGGCGCGGCCATCGTCGTCGGTCGCGCTCGGCTACGCGGCGTGGCGGGTCGACGAGGACGCCGATCGCGACGAGCAGCCGCGCACGATTGACGGGCGCGAGTGGATTGTCGCCGACGCGCGCATCGACGCGCGGCCGGAGCTTGTCGCGGCGCTCGGCCTCTCTCACGAAGTGGCGGCCACGGCATCCGATGCCGACTTGATTCTGCACGCGTACCGCTTCTGGGGCGACGACTGCATCCTCCACCTGCTCGGCGACTTCACGTTCGCGGTCTGGGACGCTCAAACGCGGCGGCTGTTCTGCGCGCGGGATCACCTCGGCGTGAAGCCGTTCTATTACGCCGATCGCGGCGGTACGATCGTGTTCAGCAACGCGCTCGACTCGGTGCGCGCGCATCCGGCCGTCTCGCGCGACCTCCATGAGCCGGCGATCGCGGATTTTCTGCTCTTCGGCGGGAATCAGGACTGCGCGACGACGTCCTTCCGCGACATCCGCCGGCTGCCGCCCGCGTCATGGATTGCCTGGTCTGCGGAGCGGATACATCAACGCCGCTATTGGACGCTGCCGGTTGACGAGCCGCTCGTGTTCAGGCATGCGAGCGACTACACCGACCGGTTCATGGAGCTGCTTCGCGACGCGGTCGCCGACCGATTGCCTGCGGGAACGCTGGCCGTGCTGATGAGTGGCGGCATCGATTCGACCGCGCTCGCTGCGACGGCCGTCCAGCTGCTGCGCCGCCGCGGGATCGGCGGCACGGTGCACGCGATGACATCCGTGTACGATCGGCTCATCCCGGATGACGAAGGACCGTACGCGCGACTCGTCGCCGATCATCTTGGCATCCCGATTCATTTCGACGTGCGCGACGACGAGATCTCAATCGCCGACTGGGATCGCGTCACCGTGCGCACGCCCGAGCCGGTGGACAATCCGCCGGCCTTTGCGGCCGCCCTCGGCTTCCTGAACAGGATGAGCGCGCATGCCCGCGTGTTCTTCTATGGCGAGGGGCCGGACAATGCGTTGCGGTATGAGTGGCGCGCGTATCTTTCGTACGTGATCGGCAGGGGTCGGCTGGGTAGCCTGATCAGAGCCATTGCCGGTGATCTGCGGATGCATCCGCGCATTCTCTTCTGGTCATCGATTCGAGGGATTGCCGGCGCGCGGCACGAACAGCACCAGTGGCGCCGCACCTTCCCGTCCTGGCTCAACGAGGACTTCGCGCTGAAGACCGATGCACGCGCTCGATGGGACACGTTCGAGCGTCCTGCATCATCCGCGCATCCGCTCCGGCCGCAGGGCTACGCGAGCTTCGCGGCGGCGCGATGGCAGCCGCTGTTTGAGGACTGCGATCGCCAGGGCGCGATCGCGGGCGTCGAGTTCAGGCACCCGTTCGTCGACGTGCGACTGCTACAATACATGCTCGCGCTCCCGTCAGTGCCCTGGTGCAGGAACAAGCTGGTTCTCCGCCGTGCGATGCGAGGGGTGCTGCCAGACGCCGTGCTCAGAAGGAAGAAGACGCCCGTGCGGGCGAGCGCCGACCTGGTGCGCATCGACATGGGCGGATTTCCGCGACCCGCGCGTGCGTCGGGCCTCGAGAAGTACGTGAAAATCGAACACCTTCCGACTCGCCCGGCGACCGTCGTCGAACTGCGGGCCGCGCTTCGCCCGCTCGGGTTGAACTATTGGCTGCAGAACGCGTCCGGCCATTGAGGAGATCGGCATGACCACGCCACGAGACAGCGGCACGACCACGGAGAGTCGTCAGGCACCCCGTAAACCGTATCGGAAGCCGGAGCTCAACGTCTACGGCGATCTCGCGAGGATCACTCGGTCGGTCACAGGCTCTGGTGCGCCTGATGGCGGCAGTCATCCGAACAAGCACCACACGTCCTGAGCCGGCGAAGCGTCCCCCGGATGTCCGCTCGCGCCGCTGACCGGTCGCGCCTCGCCGCGCTTTTCTCTCCCGTGGCGGTCGAGGACGTTCTTTCTGAATACTGGTTGACGCGGCACATGTTCTGCCGCGGATCGGCCAACAGATTTGCAGATCTGCTGTCGTGGCCCGATCTCAACAGGCTGCTCGAGCATCACTGGCGCGAGACGTTCCGGTTTCGTCTTGCTCGTCGGGGGCGCGATCTCGATCCCTCATCGTACGCGGATCTCGACGGACACACGCCGAGAATCCGCGCGAGCGACGTCACGGAGCATCTTCGCCGGGGAGCCACGCTGTCGTTCGACGCGATGGACGAGCTGCACGAGCCTCTCACGCGTCTGGCGGAAGCATTCGAGTCGTTCTTTCAGGCAGGAACGAAGATCAACATTTACGCCGGTTGGCGCGCGCTGCACGGTCTCGATCTCCACCGCGACAACCAGGAAATCTTCATCCTGCAGCTCGACGGCCGCAAACATTGGCTGCTCTACGGATTCTCGATCGACCATATCGACCGCGGCGATCTGTTCCGCACGTCCGCGCCTCCGTCAGGCGCCGTCTTCGATGAAGTCCTGGAGCCGGGCGATCTGCTGTATATCCCGCGCGGCTGTTATCACGTCGCCGTGCCAATGAACGAGCCGACGCTGCACCTCACGCTCAGCGTCAAGAACCCCCGTGCGCTCGATCTGCTCCGGTGGATCGTCGATCGGCTCGACACGGAGGCGCTGGCCACGGTGGATCTGCCGATTCTCAGCGATGTCGCCGCGCGGCGCCGTTTCAGCGGCGATCTGCGGCGCACGCTGCTCGATCCCTTGGACGACGATCTCGTATCGCAGTATCTGGATGAAACGGGATCCAATCTCAAGCCTCGCCCTTCCTTCAATCTGCCCTGGAGCGCGACGACCGATCTGCTGCCTGATGGGACGCGCTTCTCGATTCGCCTGAACCCTCACGTGCGTGTGCTCGCTGGCGATTCATCGGGAGATCCGCTCGAACTGCTCTTCGGCGGCCGACGGCTGCGGTTTCCCGCGTCGATGCGATCTATCGTGGGGATACTTTTGGATGATTCGTCGATGTCGATGGCCGGCGTGATCGAGGCATTGGCCGGGCGCGTCGACGCCGATTCGGCGCGCCTGCTGATCGGGATGCTCGTGAAAGAGAATCTGGTGGCGATCTCGGCCTGACGACCCATGCCCTCCGCCAACGTGTTCGCGCAGTTCGGGTTCTTTGTCAGACGTGATTTTCTCGATGCCGACAGCTGTTGTCGACTGATCGTGGAGGTGTCCGCCGCGCCTCCGGAGCCGTCCCGCGTCGTGCGGAACGGCGTCGACCACGTGCTGGACGAAGAGACGCGAAAGACCATTTCGGCGCGGGTCGACCCACCGACGCGGCGCGAAATGAGAGCACGGCTTGCCGCAGCGACGCCTGATCTCGAACGACACTTCGATATGCCCCTCGGGCCGTGTGAGGCGCCGGGCTTTCTCATCTACAACGCCGGCGCATTTTTTTCTCCGCATCGCGACGCAGGACCTGACGATCCGCCGGATATCCGCCGCCGATCGATCTCGGCGATTGTGTTCCTGAACGCGCCATCGGCTGACAGCGGGTACGAGGGAGGCGAGCTGCGATTCCATCGGCTGCTCGACGGCGACCCGTGGGAGGCATGCCCGCTGACGTTCGATGCCGAGCCGGGTATGCTGGTCGCGTTCCGTTCGGAGACGCTCCATGAGGTTCGGCCGGTCATTCTTGGACGACGGTTTACGGTGGTCACGTGGTTTCCCAGCCGAGAGATCTGACTCGCGCGATCGCCTGCGCGCTTCGTGATCCCGCAGGACCGCCGCCGGCCGCGGTCGCGAATCCATCGTCCATGATCGCCGCGGCTTCGCGCCACCGCGTACTGGTGCTGCTTGGCTGGCGCCTGCGTGCAGCCGGCACGCTGGCGCAGTGGCCTTCTCTGTTCGTCGAAACCTTTCAGGTCGCCGAACATCGAGCGATCGCCGAGGATCTCCTGCGTCAGCGCGAGCTCGCGCAGGTGCTGCGTGCGTGGCACGCGGCGGGGGTGCGCGCGCTGCTGTTCAAGGGTGCTGCCGTGGCCTATACCCATTACCCCGCGCCGCACCTGCGGGCCCGCGCGGACACGGAT
>JBOGIZ010000349.1:0-2973 GCA_050747805.1 Vicinamibacterales bacterium
CCCCGTCTCTTGTCAGTCCGACCCGGCCGCAGGCCGGGCGACGGACCGCTCTGCGCTCTCTGCCTTCCCCGCTCTCTGCGAGAGATCCTCCGCGCCCTGCTCAGAAAATAGCGCCGCGACCACAAGATGTCGTGGCGGACATGGCCCCGGGGCACTATTTTCATGCCGCGGGGTGACCGCAGGTCATGGAGACTCTGCGAGAGATCTTCTCTGCTCTGGCCTTCGCGCTCTCCGCGCGAGATCATAAGCCTTGAGCCTTAACCCTCGCGAAGCACTTGCGCGGGATCGATCCGCGCTGCGCGGCGTGCGGGAAGCCAGGCCGCGGCGGTGCCGATGACGGCGAGCACGAGCGCGGCACCCGCGAGCGTCGCGGGATCACGCGGCGGAAGATGGAAGAGCAGTGACCCCACGAATTGTGATGCCCAGAGCGACAGCGCCGCGCCAATCCCGATACCGAGCCCCACGAGCACGGCCACCCGGAGGAGGATCAAGGTGACCGCGCTCGCGGGTCCTGCGCCGAGCGCCATGCGGATGCCGATCTCCGTCCGCCGCCGACCGACGGTATACGACATGATGCCGTACAGCCCGATGCCAGCGAGTAGCAGCGCCAGGCCGCCGAAAAATCCGGACAGCATCGCGAGGAGGCGCTCCTGCACGGTCGCATCGCGCAGGTTGTTGCTCATGGGCTGCACGCGCAGCGTGAGTGTCCGATCCACGCGCTGCACGGCCTCGACCACTCCGCGCGTCAGCAGCTCCGGCCGTTCGCTCGCCGATCGCACCGCCAGCGTCAGCGCATCCACCGGCGTCTTGGCGGGCAGCTGCGCGACGGGCAGATACAACGTCGCCCGGACGGGCGCGCGAAGCGTGTCGTACACGGCGTCTCGAGCGACGCCGACGATCAGAAACGGCGACCAGACCTCGCCCGGAAATGCTTCGAAGGCCGTCGTCTTTCCGACGGGATTGCCCGACGGGAAATAGCGCTTCGCAAACGTCTCGTTCACGATCGCGACGCGCGGCGCCGCGGCGTCGTCGCGCAGCGTGAAATCGCGGCCAGCCGCCAGCGGAGTGCCGTAGGCTGCGAACCATTCGGGACTGACCGCGTTGACGAACACGTCGCGATCCTGTTCGGCCAGCGACAATCCGGGAGGATTGGCCAGCAGCATGTCCCACTGGCTGAACGTGACCGGTGTGATCCGTTCGAGCGCCGCGTGCTGCACGCCCGGGACGGCGGCCACGGCTTCGCGCACCTGTTCGAAGAGCGCGCGGTGACGATCCGTTCCGCCCGCACTGTGGCGGGCGTCGATGTCGACCTCGAGCATCGGGTCGGGTTCGAAGCCGAGATGAACGTTCGAGATCGCGGCAAACGTGCGCATGAACAGGCCAGCCCCGACGACGAGCACGAGCGAAAGCGCCACTTGCCCGACAACGAGCAGACTGCCGGCGCCAAAGCGCGATTCGCCGACGATCGCCCGCCCCTCCGTTTTCAACGCGTCGCCCGGGTCGACGCGCGCGGCGCGCAACGCGGGCAGCGTTCCGAACAGCAGCGCCGTGGCCGCAGCGATCGCCGTGGTGAAGGCGAGCACGCGCCAGTCGAGACCGACGTCGAGCGCGATCGTCGCGCCCGAGACCGATAGCTCGCGGACCATCAGCCGCGCGCCCCAGCCCGCGAAAACAAGGCCAAGCGCGGCGCCCGCGGTTGCGAGCGTCAAACTTTCGGCGATGAGCTGCCGCGCGATGCGCCACGCCGACGCGCCCAACGCGAGGCG
Source organism: Vicinamibacterales bacterium (assembly GCA_050747805.1). GTDB lineage: Bacteria > Acidobacteriota > Vicinamibacteria > Vicinamibacterales > 2-12-FULL-66-21 > JAICSD01. Next base: position 1,767 of record JBOGIZ010000349.1, read on the forward strand.
CACGCTCATCTCGTGGCGCCGGGCGTTTCCGCGCGCGAGCAGCAGATTGGCGATGTTCGCGCAGGCGATGAGCAGCACGAGCCCGACGATCGCCATCAGGATGTAGAGCGGCTGCTGGTACTGGCGACCGAGGGAGTTCGGCCCGTTCGCGGCGGGTCTGACGCTGAAGGGATCTTTCAGATATCTCGGAAGATCCTGCGCGCGCCAGTTGTCAGGGATGACCGCGGCGCGCATCTGTGGCTGCACGCCGCGCACCGCCCGCACCGCGTCGTCGATCGTCTGGTCCGGCCGGAGGCGCGCGATCACCCGCAGCCACCAGGTCGATTTCTCCTTGAGCCAGCTATGAGTCGCGCCTCGAATCAGCGGCTGCGTCCCGATCGGCACCATCACATCGACGCGCGTGCCTTGATCCACGCCCGTAAAGCTTGCCGCCGTTACGCCGATGACCGCGAAATCGGCGCCGTCGAGAGAGAGATGCGATCCAACGCCGTGCGGATCGCCGCCGTAGTGCCGCTGCCAGAAACCGTAGCTGATGACGGCGACCGGACCGTCCTTGCCGCCTCCCGGCAGGTCGTCGTCCGGTCCGAAGGTCCGCCCGAGGATCGCGGGCACGCCAAGAACGTCGAAGACCTCGCCGCTGGCCATCATGCCGTGGACGGGCTGCGCTTCGCCGCCGCGCGCCAGATCGTACTGCGTCGTGCTGTACGCGAAGGCGCCGTCGAACAGCCGGTGGTCGCGATCGCGGAGCTGTTCCCAGAGGGGGTTGCTCCATGACGTCCGCTGCGGACCGGTGAGGACCTGAACGAGCTGCTGCGGGTCCTTGACGGGCAGACTTCGCAGCAGCAGCGCGTTGACGATGGAGAAGATGGCGGCATTGGCGCCGATGCCCAGCGCGAGCGAGAGGATCGCAACAGCGGTGACGATCGGGGTCGACCTCAGAGCCCGCAGCGCGTCGGTCATGCCGTCCTCCTGATGCCCCGACTATCTACGAAGCCGTTCGTAGTGTCAAGGCTGGCAATCCGTTTGACGCGAGGCGTATGCGGCTGGTTGAGCGAGCACGCGGGCGGAATGGAGCGGCGCCATTGCCGCCGCGCAATGGCGCGCGCCAGCCGGGGTGGAGGGGTCCCCGGCGATTGAAGAAAGCTGTGGGGGAGTCAGAGGGGCACCGCCTCGGGTGCCGACGCGAGCGAGCGCCGCGAGCGAGCCA
>JBOGIZ010000350.1:0-1508 GCA_050747805.1 Vicinamibacterales bacterium
TGGCTCGCTCGCGGCACTCGCTCGCGCCGCGACGGTCGAACATGCGATAGGTTGTACCGTCATGGCGCTTTCTTTGCGCGCGCGGCTGACGGCCTGGTATTCCGTGCTGCTACTGGTCTCGGTGGGCCTGCTGAGCGGCGCGGTGCTGTTTCTGGACTGGCATCTGCTGCTGCGGCAGGCGGACGAATCGCTCGACGCACTGAGTCTCGCCGCCGTCAACGTCGTAGAGGACGAACTCGCCGAGCACGACGATCTCGCCGCCGCCACACGCGAGATGGAGGCCGTCGTCCGCCGGCATCAGTACGTCGTCGAAGTCATCGATCACGACGGTCGGCCGGTTGGCGCGGCGGAGTCGATTCAACTGCCGGCGAGCGTTCGCGCCTCCGCGCGGCCTCGCGCGATGGCCAACATCAGAGGCGCCGACGGACGCGAGTGGCGCGTGAGCGTCCGAGCGGGCAGCGGCTCGAATCAGCCGTATATCGTCGCTGTGGCGGCGCCGCTCGACGAGCTCGACGAACAATGGCACGCGCTCTTGTCGGCGTGCGCGATCGGATTGCCGCTGCTCATCCTCCTGGCCGCCGGCGGCGGCTGGTGGCTGGGACGCGCGGGGCTTCGTCCGCTCGCGGCGATGGCGAGCGAGGCGCGCGGCATCACCGCCCTCACACCGGAACGGCGGCTGTCGATTCCCGACGCGGGTGAAGAACTGCGGCAGCTCGCCGAATCCTTCAATCACGTGCTGGCACGGCTCGGGACGGCGCTGTCGACGCAGCGGCGCTTCATGGCCGACGCCTCGCACGAACTGCGCACGCCCGTCTCGATTATGCGGACGGCGGCGGACGTGACGCTGGCGCGACCGCACCGCGAGGACGCCGAGTATCGCGAGGCGCTCGGTGTCGTCGCCGAGCAGAGCGCGCGGCTCGCGCGGCTGGTGGACGACATGCTCGTCCTCGCCCGCGCGGACGCTGGCGGCTATCCGCTCGTGCGCGCGGACGTCGATGTCGGATCGCTGGTGCGCGGCGCCGTGCGCGATCTGGCGGGACGCGCCGATGAGAAGCGGATCAGCGTGCACGTCGAGGCGGAGCGCGCGTCAATGGCCGGCGACGAGACGCTGCTCCGGCGTCTGTTCGAAAACCTGTTGAGCAATGCGCTCAAGTACACGCCGCACGATGGTGCCGTTGGTGTGTCGGTTGTGCGGAGCAACGGACACGTGCTGCTCCGGGTGTCGGACACGGGCCCGGGCATTCCGCCGCAGGAGTTCGAGCGCATTTTCGAACGCTTCGTACGCCTGGATCCCGCGCGCGAGAGCGGCGGCGCCGGCCTCGGATTGGCGATCGCGCGCTGGGTGGCCGAAGCCCACGATGGGAGCGTTCGAGTCGCGTCGAGCGGACTCGGTGGGACGGTGTTCGAAGCGGCGTTTCCGGCGGAGTAGCGCGGGATGCGGCGTGCGGAGGGCGGGGTGCGGAGAGCGGGGTGCGGGGTGCGGGGGGCGGGACGCGGAGGGTGTGGGG
>JBOGIZ010000351.1:0-1791 GCA_050747805.1 Vicinamibacterales bacterium
GCCGATGGCGAGCGCCAGCGTCAGGACGGCCGTCAGCGAGAACACCGGCGCCCTGCGCATGCCGCGGACGGCGTACGTCACGTCCTGCCGCGTCAAGTCGAGCCAGCGCCAGATCCACACGTCGCGCGCGTCTTCGCGCGCGAGCGTCACGTTCCCGATCTGCCGGCGGCTCTCCCGCGCCGCGTCGGCGGGACGCATGCCCTCTGCTTCGAGCACGCGCTCAATTTCCGCGCGGTGACATTCGAGTTCGTCGCGCATGTCGGCGTCGAACCGCCGCCACCGAATCCACAAGCTCAGCCGTCTCAGGATGTTCATCGCGACTCCCATCGACAGACGATGGGACAATACGCCTGTGTCGCGTCCGTCGTCAAGCGCCAGCCGCTGTTACCGACGATTTACCAGCCGCCCTCGCGCAGGCAGTCGCCGGTCAACGCGAGCTGAGAGTGTTCGGACCGTGCGCTGAGCTTTCGGAACGGGTCCGCCAAGGAAATGCAGATCGGGACGAGCGACGCCCAGTCAGTCCGACGCTCCGGGATCCGCGCTACACCTCGTCCGTGTAGGCCATCTCGCCGTGCAGCGCTTCGTCGAGGCCAAGCCGCTCGTGCGCGTCGGTCACGCGCACGGCCGTGATCCGATCCACCAGCCACAACATGCCGAATGTGAAGAGGAAGGCCCAGACCGTCGAGAAGAGCCCCGCCCCGAGCTGAATGAAAAAGAATCGTGGATTTCCGTGAAGCAATCCGTCCACGCCGCCGTTGGAGGCGGCGTTCCACGACGTCGAGGCGAACGCGCCGAGCAGGACAATGCCCAGGAAGCCGCCCACGCCGTGCACGCCCCACACATCCAACGCATCGTCCCAGCCCATTTTCGTTTTCAGCCCGCAGGCGTAGTAGCAGACGACCCCGGCGATGAGCCCGATGAGCGCGGCGGTGGCGGGCGACACGTAGCCGGCCGCCGGCGTGACGGTGGCCAGGCCGGCGACCGCGCCGGTCAGCAGCCCGATGAACTTCGGTTTCTTCGACGCGCGCCAGTCGACGGCCAACCACGAGATCGCGGCGAAGGACGCCGCGATGTCTGTGTTCAGGAACGCGACCGCGGTCGTCGAATCGACACGAAATTCGGAGCCGGCGTTGAAGCCGTACCAACCGAACCACAGCAGGCCCGTGCCGAGCGCGACGAGCGGAATGCTGTGCGGGCCCCGATCGGGCACGGCGCGCTTGCCGACATACAGGACGGACGCGAGCGCCGCGATCCCGGCGATGTTGTGGACGACGATGCCGCCCGCGAAATCCTTCACGCCCCACTCGGCCAGAATCCCGCCGCCCCACACCATGTGCACGAACGGGAAGTAGACGCAGACCAGCCAGGCCGTGAGAAACAGCATGTAGGCCTTGAACGTAATGCGGTTCGCGAACGCGCCGGTGATCAGCGCCGGCGTGATGATCGCGAACATCATCTGGTAACCGCAGAAGACGAGCATCGGAATCGTATTATTCGGGGACGGCGTCGCCAGCGTGATCCCGCGCAGACCCGCCCAGTCGAGATTGCCGACGATACCGAAGACGTCCGTGCCGCTCTTGTGATCGCCCGAGAAACAGAGCGAGAATCCGCAGGCCCACCAGAGCACCGTCGTCCATCCCATCGACGCGAAGCTCTGCATCATGATGGCGAGCACGTTCTTGCGGCCGACGAGACCACCGTAGAAGAACGCCAGACCCGGCGTCATCAACATCACCAAGCTCGTTGCGAGCAGCATGAAGCCCGTGTTGCCAGTGTCGAACATGGCTGGAC
>JBOGIZ010000352.1:0-4078 GCA_050747805.1 Vicinamibacterales bacterium
TCTACACACTGCAGTATCTCGCGCACCTCGATCGTCTCGGCGTTCGCGTCGTCAATGGCTACGACGCGTGGAAGACCGAGATCTCGAAGGCGTATCAGCTGACACTCCTCGAACGGCTGAAGCTGCCGTATCCGCGCGCGCGCGTGATTCATGACGCGTCGCAGGCGGCCGCCGCGGCGCGCGGACTGCGATTCCCGGTCATCCTCAAGCCGAACATCGGCGGCAGCGGCGCCGGCATCGTGAAGTTCGAATCGCAAGCGTCGCTCGAGCGTTCGGCGGCGTCGGGTGCGCTGTCGCTCGGGATCGACAACACCGCGCTGGTCCAGGAGTGTCTCGCGCCCGATGCCGGCCGCATCGTCCGCGTGGAGGTGCTGAACGGCCGGTATCTGTACGCGATCCGCATTTATACGAACGGCGAGAGCTTCAATCTGTGTCCCGCGGACGTGTGTCAGGGTGTGGACGGCGTCGAACTGGCGCGGCCGGCCTGCCCGGTCGACGCACCGAAGAATAACCTCCGAGTCGAAGCGTACGAGCCGCCGGCAGACGTCATCGAGGCCGTCGAGCGGATCATGGGCGCCGCCGGCATCGAACTCGGCGGCGTGGAATACATGGTCGACCCGCGCGACGGCCGTCCGTACTTCTACGACGTCAACGCGCTGTCGAACTTCGTCGCCGACGGCCCGCGTGTCCTCGGCTTCGATCCGTTCGCGAAGCTCGCGGACTGGCTCGAAGTGGAGCTGGCGCAGACGCGGGAAGGAGTGCTGCGATGAAGTTCGGCTACTGGCTCCCGGTATTCGGCGGTTGGCTTCGCAACGTCGACGACGAGCGGATGGCGGCGTCGTGGCAGTACGTGCGGCGGCTGGCGCAGCGCAGCGAGGAGATCGGATTCGACCTGACGCTCGTGGCGGAGCTCAATCTCAACGACATCAAGGGCGTCGACGCGCCGTCGCTGGACGCCTGGACCACCGCGGCGGCCCTGGCCGCTGTCACCGATCGGCTCGAGATCATGGTGGCCGTTCGGCCGACGTTCCACGCGCCGGCGCTGCTCGCGAAGCAGGCCGCGAACATCGATCGCATCAGCGGCGGACGGCTGTCGCTCAACGTGGTGTCGTCGTGGTGGGCGTCGGAGGCGCGCATGTACGGCGTGCCGTTCGATCAGCACGACGATCGCTATGCGCGTACCTCGGAATGGCTCGACGTGGTGGACGGCCTGTGGCGCGAGCGGATCTTTTCGTACGACGGACGGTACTATCGGCTCGAAGGCACGGTGCTCGAGCCGAAGCCCGAACGATCGCCGCGTCCGACGATTTACGCCGGCGGCGAGTCGCCGGCCGCCAAGGCGCTCATCGCCTCGAAATGCGATGCGTGGCTCACGCACGGAGATCCGCCAGACGTCGTCGGACGCAAGGTCGGCGACATGCGCGCCAGGCGGGAGGCGCTCGGACTCTCGCCAATGATCTTCGGGAGCGCCGGCTACGTTGTGGTGCGATCGACGGAGGCGGACGCGACGCGCGAAGTCGAACGCATCACCAACGTGCAGCAAAGCGCGCGCGGCTACGCGAACTATCAGGAATGGATGTCCAATACGCAACTGGAGCAGCGCGTGAGCCTGGAGGATTATTCCGTATCGAACAGAGGGCTGCGCAGCGGCCTTGTCGGCACACCCGAGCAGGTCGCCGAGCGGGTCCTCGAATTCCAGCACGCGGGAATCGATCTGCTGCTGTTGCAGTTCAGTCCTCAGTACGAGGAGATGGAGCGGTTTGCCGAGGACGTCATTCCGCTGGTGAATGGCCGAATCACGCGCGACAGCAGTACGGATCAGGCGTACTCATCGTGTTGAACGCGTCACGGATGCCCGGGGCCTGACGGGCTTCACAAGCGTCGCAAAGATACAAAGACCACGAAGACTTCTTGTGATCTTTCTTTGTGATCTCTGTATCTTTGGTGGTCTTCGTGATCAGCCGTCGGCGTAGTGCTCGTCGTCGGCTTGTAATCCTGCTTGACTGATTTCGCGGGATCGACCAGCCCTGGGGTCAGTGCTTCGATAGCTCGCGGTCGAGGGCGTCGAGCTGCTGACTGATCGCGGTCCAGCGCGTTCGGCGTCCAAGCCTTCGAAATACCCGATGAAGCAGCGGCCGAAAGTATCGACCGGGAGACGGGCGGAGGCAGAACGCCGATTGTCACCTGGGAGAAGGAGCGCTATGAAGTTCAATCATGTTGGCATTCCGACAACGACTCGCTTTGAAGGGGAAATCGATCTTCCTCACTTGAAAGTCACGGTGAGTGACCATCAGAGCAATCCGTTCGGCATCCAATGGCAGCGCTACTGGGAGGGTGCGCCGGTTCCCGACCTCGTGAAGACCGTCGCGCATGTGGCGTTCGAGGTGGACGACTTGGAACTCGCCCTGCGCGGGCAAGAAGTCATCATTCCTCCGAACAGCCCAAGTGCAGGAGTGATCGTCGCGTTCATCAAGGTTGCTGGCGCGCCGGTCGAACTCCTCCAAATAGATCGCACGATCAGAAACGATCTTTGAGCAGATGGTCGCAAATCCGTTGTCACCCGGTTTCACCACGGGCTGCTAATGATGACGAGCGCGACGCCTGGCGTACGGCTCAGGTTCCGAATCGTGAAGCGGGAGGTCAGGAGATCAGGAGGTCAAACATCAAAGTTCAAGAGAGCGAAGCTCGGATGACGATTGACGTCCTGAGAGATCTCCCGCGAGATTCGAGACGTCACCGGGCCATGAACGCGGCGAAGTGCGCCTTCTGCGCAGACGTCGCGTCCGGCCTGACCTCGAGCGTCCACGCTTTGGCTGGATCGTTCGACGGCGTGAACCGCAGCCCGAACCAATCGAGCATCTCCGTGTAATCGACCTCTTTTGTCGTCGCGATCAGGTCCTGCAGGAGCGGATTCACGTCGACGCCCGCGGCATCCGACACGGTCCGATCGAATTGCTCTTCCGTGTAGCCGTGCGCGCCGGACCAGCGCTTGTACTCGAGACGCATCACATCGTCCATGCTCTTCTTGTCGTTCGTCAATCGACGGATGTGCGCGTCGAGCACAAGGCCGACGACGGGCCCTTTGACGTAGTAGTCGACCTTCTTGTCCGCAGGCAACCGGTCGAACATCTGCGCCGACGCCTGCTCGATCGTCTGCACGAGGCGGCCGGGTTCCTTCGTCTGGAGGTCGGTGATGTGCTTCGACTCGGTCGCCAGGTAGTCCGCCTCGGTGCCGACGCCCGATCGCTCCGCGAGCAGATCGCCAAAGTACGACGTGAGCCCTTCAGCGACCCACAAGCCGGTCGTCACGGGCGCGTGCTCGTAGTCGAACGGTCCGAGCTCGATCGGCCGCAGGCGCTTCACGTTCATTGCGTGGAAGTACTCGTGGCTGAGAAACGCCGCCTCGCGGAAGCGCGCCTCCTCCGTTGTCGGCGCATTGCCGCGCGTCGTGATCGCGACCGACTGTAGGTGCTCCACGCCGGACGAGGGGCCGCTCGTCGTGACGATGTTGAGGAAGACGTATTTCTTGTAGGGGAGTCCGCGCCAGAAGCGGATGTGCTCTTTGATGAGCGGCGTCAGCAGCTTGACGGCGTCGGCCGCGTCCCACTCGGCATGGCCGAGCGATGTCCAGTAATGCTTAATGCCTTCGACGGTGAATTCCGTCGTGCTGAGATCGGCGCCGGCGAGGATCGGCGAATCGGCGAGCACGTCGTAGTCGGGCGCGACGTAGTCGTTGGGCTGGCCGCCGGGCGCCGTGTCAAGCGAGGTCATCGATCCCTTCCATCCGTCCGGCAGCTCGAGCCGTACTTCGTCGGGCCGCGGCGTACCCGATGGTTCGACGACCGTGACGTAGGTCGCCGGTCCGATGATGACCGCGCCTGTGTCGGTGACGCCGTTGCCCAGGTTGGAGCCGCGCGGCGCCGCGACCGTGTAGGTGACCGTGAAGGTGGGGCGTCCGCCGGTGGCGACCGTCCATCGGCTCGGCGAGGGTTTGGTGACGTCGAGCGCCGTGCCGTCGCCCGCCTTCGCGGTGAAGTCGCTGACGCGGTCGGCGTAATTCTGCAGCCCGTAGAATCCG
>JBOGIZ010000353.1:0-6905 GCA_050747805.1 Vicinamibacterales bacterium
GCCGGAGGCGCCCGATCTCCTCCAGAATCCGCTCGAGGCAGGTCTCGGCGAGGAGGTAGAGCGGAACGCTCGCGTCCTGCAGATGCCCGAGGCGCTCGCCGCGCGATTTGATTTGATGCTCGGATTCCTCGCCGGAGCAGTACAGCACGGTGCCCAGCGTCCGTGCGAAGTGCGCCGCCGCCTGGAGGAGCAGCGTCGACTTGCCAATCCCCGGTTCACCGCCGATGAGTACGAGCGATCCCGGCACGACGCCGCCGCCGAGTACGCGATCGAATTCGTCGATGCCGGTCGGCAGCCGCGCAGCGTTCACCGTATCGATGTCGGCGTATAGCCGCGGCCCGGCCGTTGCCGCAAGCGAATACCGCGCGCCCGCGCTGGCTGCGGCGGCGCCGGCACCGGCCGCTGCGGGCAAGGCGCGCTCTTCGACCAGGGAATTCCACGCGCCGCATTCCGCGCAGCGTCCGAGCCACTTCTGCGACTGCGCGCCGCATTCCTGGCAGGAAAAGACGACTTTCGTTTTCATGTGGTGCGACGTTTCCGACCAGCCGGACGGCTTGTCTCGCGGCCCGCGGCCTTGGGTTCTGGTACCTCGTCCCCGTACACGCGTTCAATTCTCGAGCCAACGCGACAGAGCAGCTCGTACGGAATCGTCCCGATGGCGGCGGCGATCTCCCGCATGCCGATCGATTCGCGTCCCTGTTCGCCGACGATCACCACCTCGTCACCTGGCGACACCTCCATGCCCGTGACATCGATGGTCGTCATGTCCATCGACACCGCACCGATGATCGGCGCTCGGCGGCCGCGAACCAGCACGCAGACGCGGCCGGCCATCCGCCGATCGAGTCCGTCAGCGTACCCGGCGGGGATGATCGCGATCGTCCGCGGAGCGTCGACGGCACTGGAGAGCCCATATCCGGTGCCCTCGCCAGCGCGCAATCCTTTGACATGCACGATACGGCTGTGGAGTGACAGGGCAGGTCTGAGCGGCAGCATCGACGCCAGCGGCGGGGGCACGATCCCGTACAACAGCAGTCCCGGGCGAACGAAGTCGTACCACACGCGCTCGTCGCGCAGCAGCGCGGCGCTGTTCGCCGCGTGGCGGTAGTGCGGATGAATGCCGAGCGTCGGCAGTTGCGCCAGCACGCGCTCGAACCGCTCGCGCTGCTCGCCGAAGGCCGGGTGCTCGGGATCGTCGGCCGTGGCGAAGTGCGTGTAGACGGCGTCGATCGCGAGGTGCGCACTTTCCGCGATCCGTGGGAGCGTCCGCGCGAGGTTGTCGTAGCGAAAACCGAGACGGTTCATCCCGGTGTCGATCTTCAGATGGCAGTGCAGCCGGCGGTCGGCAGGTGCCAGGCGCCTGGCCCGGGCCTGGCCCGGGCCTGACCCGGGTCTGGCCCCTCGCGCTCGGCGGGCCGCGGCGGCGAGAGCCTCGGCGGCGGACGGCGTCGAAATGGTTGGCGTCAGGCGGTACTCGAATACGCCGTCGAGATCGCTGATCCCGAGCGCGCCGAAGATGAGAATCGGTATCCGGATGCCGGCGCGGCGGAGCGTGATTCCTTCCTCAATGTCGGCGCACGCGAGCATCGCAGCCCCGGCGCGCTCCAGCGCGAGGCCCACGGCCGCCGCGCCGTGGCCGTAGGCGTTGGCTTTGACGACGGCAATCACGCGCGGAACCGATGGTCGATGGGCGATATCCGATGGGCGACGGGCGATGGCCGAGGGCCGAGGGTCGAGGGTCGAGGGTCGAGAGCCGATTTCTGAGGGCCGATGGTCGAGGGTCGATGGTCGAGGGCCGATTTCTGATGGCCGATGGTCGATGGTCGAGGGCCGATATCCGATATCCGATGAGTGATGCGCCTGACCTGCGGCAGAAGGGCTCGAGAGAAATGTCGAGATCGCGCGAAGGTTGTCTTCAATCGCGCCGAGATCCACGCGGGCGATCGTGTGCCGAATCATGCCCCGCTGGTGCGACCGCACGTATCGGTCATCAGGCATCGATCATCGGTCATCGGTCAGCGGTCAGCGCGTGTCGGCCATCGGTCATCGGTCATCGCCGTGTCGGCCATCGGTCACGCCGCGCCCTGCGCCAGGTTCTCGAACCGCGTGTGCTCCTTGATGAACGCCAGCTTCGCGACGCCCGTCGGTCCGTTGCGCTGCTTGCCGATGATGATCTCGGCGATCCCTTCGGCTTCCTGGTTCGCCTGTCCGTCTTCCGATCGGTACTGATCCTCGCGGAAGATGAACATGACCAGGTCGGCATCCTGCTCGAGCGCGCCGGACTCACGAAGATCCGACAGCTGGGGGCGGTGATCGGACCGCGTCTCCGGCGCGCGCGAGAGCTGCGACAGCGCGACGATCGGGATCTTCAGCTCCTTCGCGAGCCCTTTGAGCGACCGCGAGATCGAGGCGAGCTCCTGCTGCCGGCTGTCGAAGCGTCCGCGCCCCTGCATCAACTGGATGTAGTCGATGATGAGCAGGTGCAGCCCGTGTTCGGCCTGCAGCCGCCGGGCTTTCGCCCGCATCTCGAGCACGCCGATCGACGCGGTGTCGTCGATGAAGACGCGCGCCTCGGCGAGCGTGCCGAGCGAATGGGACAGCCGCCCATAATCTTTCTCGTTCAGATACCCGCTCCGGAACCGATGCGCGTCGATCCGGGCCTCGGATGTCAGCATGCGCATGAACAGCTGCTCTTTCGACATCTCGAGGCTGAAGAAGCCGACCGTCATGCCGGTGTTGATGCCGACGTGCTGCGCGATATTCAGCACGAAGCTCGTCTTGCCCATTGACGGACGCGCGGCCACGAGCACCAGATCCGACGGCTGCAGACCCGACGTCATCTCGTCGAGATCGAGGAAGCCGGTCGGCACGCCTGTCACGAGCCCTTTGTGCTGCTGCAGCTTCTCGATCGTCGCGAAGCTGCTCTGCACGAGGTCGCGCAGCGGCACGAATCCTTCGCGGATGCGATCTTCCGCGATCTCGAAAATCGCGCGCTCCGCATCGTCGAGAATGAGGTCGGCGTCCTCTTCGGCCTGGTATGCGGTCGACAGGATGCGGTTGGCGGAGTGGATCAGGTTCCGCAGCGTCGATTTTTCTTTGACGATGCGGGCGTAGTGCTCGACGTTGGCGGACCGCGGCACGCCGTCGGCGAGCGACGCGATGTAGGCCGGCCCGCCGACCTCGTCGAGCTCACCCGACCGCTGCAGCTCCTCTTTGAGCGTCACGAGATCGATCGCGTCGCTGCGCTCGCTGAGCGCGATCATCTTGTCGAAAATGCGGCGGTGCGCATCCCGGAAGAAGTCGCGCGAGTCGATCAACTCCGCGGCGTGGTTGAACGCATCGTTGTGGATCAGAATCGCGCCGAGCACGGATTTCTCCGCTTCGAGATTGTGCGGCAGCGTTCGTTCGGAGGCGGGCGCGAGGGTATCGGGCATGGTGCGACGAGATCGAGATGATAACCGATGTGCGTGAGGCCCGAAGTGCGAAGCGCGAGAGGCGCGGCGCGGCTAGAATGGGACTCGATGCGGGCATTCGACCGATGGCACGCGCTGCGGTGGCATGAGCAGGCGCTCACGCTCGAAGCGGCGGCGCTCACGGTGGTCGCGGTGATCAGAATTCGTGTGCAAGCGCGCCGCGGCTGCTGCGACCGCCCGCTGCGTCGGCGCGGTGCCCCCCGATCGATGAGGCGGGCGTTCGCGCGGCCGTAGCGGCCGTCGATCGGACCTCGCGCTACCTCGCGATGAGCTGTCTTCAGCGCGCGCGCTGAGATGGATGCTGGCCAGACGAGGCGTGGCGACGACGCTGCGGCTTGGAGCGCGGCGCGAGGGCGAAGCGCTCCTCGCACACGCATGGGTGGAATGGAACGGCTACGCCCCGCTGACCTAACGGTCAACTGCCAACTCCCAACTCGCAGTTCGCAACGGCCACTCCGAACCGTCGGAGCTGGCAGTTAGCGCTTCGGGAGTTCAGAGTGGAGGCGTTGGTCGTTTCTGGTTACTTGGCCTCGGGCACGATTTTGAGGCGGACCTGGGCCGTCACGTCGCGGTGGATTTTGATCGGGACGACGCTCTCGCCGATCGCCTTCAGCGGTTCGGCGAGCTGCACCTTTCGCTTGTCGATGTCGAAGCCCTTTGTCTCGAGCGCGTGTGCGATGTCGGCGCTCGTCACGGATCCGTAGAGGGTGTCGTTCTCGCCGACGCGGCGCGGAATCTCGATCTCGAGTTGGCTGAGCCGCTGGGCGACGGCTTCTGCGGCGGCCTTCTCTTCGGTCTCGCGCACTTCGGCGGCCTTCTTCTCGCGGTCGATGTGGCGCCGGTTGTTCTCGGTCACCGCCAGCGCCAGCTTGCGCGGCAGCAGATAGTTGCGCGCGTACCCCGCCGCCACTTTCACGACGTCGCCGCGCCGACCGAGATTATCGACGTGTTCTCGCAATATCACTTCCATATGTCCGTCCTCTTTGCCGGTGACAGGGTTCCAGAGGTTCCGAGGGTTCCAGAGGTTCCCGGGGTTCTGGTTCCGAGGGGTTCCGGAGGTTCGAGGTTCCCGAGGTTCGGTTCCGAAGGTTCGGTTCCGAACCCCGAACCGTCGGAACCCCTCGGAACCAGAACCCTCGGAACCCCCGGAACCCCTCGAACCCTCGGAACCCGCTATTCCGTTACGTACGGAATCAGCGCCAGCTGCCGCGCACGCGCGATGGCGGTCTGCAGCTTGCGCTGGTGCAGCGCGCACGTGCCCGAAATGCGGCGCGGCTGGATCTTGCCCCGCTCGGGAATGAACGGCGTCAGCAGACGGACGTCCTTGTAGTTGATGTAATCGATCTTGTCCGCGCAGAACTTGCAGACGCGGCGCCGGCGAAAAAATCCGCCGCCGCCGCGGGGCCGTTCGCCCTTGTTCTTGTCGTCCTTCTTGCCGCCGCGGCCGCGACCTCGCTCTTCGCTCATCGCTGAACCTCCGCTTCCATCCGATCGTCTCCCTCGTCGTCCATGTCGCGATCGCCGCGGCGCTCGTGCGGCTCCGGCTCGGGCGACAGCCCGCGCGCGGTCCGGCGCCGCGCCTGCGTCGCCTTGCGCTCGGACCGATGCCGTTCGGCGATGCGCAGATCCTCGTCGACGCGAACGGCGAGATGACGGATGACGGTGTCGATGACGCGGAGGCGCCGATCGATTTCCTTCATCAGCTCGCCCGACCCGCTGATCGTCTCGACCACGTAGGTGCCCTCGCGAGCGTGGCCGATTTCATACGCCAGCTTGCGCCGGCCCCAGTTCTCCGTCTTGTCGATGGTTCCGCTGAATCGCTGGACGATCTGCTCGATCTGCGTATGCAGATCGGCGACCGCCTGCTCGCTCGCGTCGGGCGACACGATGTAGACGAGCTCGTATTGTCTGCTCTGGCTCATGACTCTCCTTCTGGACTATGCGGGGACGGGTTGTCGTCCCAAGGAGACAAGGTTTAGTTGTCTTCCGTCCTGTCGTCCTTGCGATTGTACTGGTTCATCGCCGCGACGACCCCTTCGGCAATGAACTTCTCCGCCGCGGCTGCCGCACGATCGACGGCGTCGTCGATCACCGGCCGCTCGTCGGCCTCGAAACGCGCGAGCACGTGATCCGCCAGGTCGCGCCGCACGTCGCCGCGGCTGACGCCAATCCGCAGCCGCGGAAACTCCATCGTGCCAAGCGACGCGATCACCGACTTCAGCCCGTTATGGCCGCCAGCCGATCCCGACGGCCGCACGCGGATGCGGCCTGTCTCGAGCTGAACCTCGTCGACGATGACGAGGAGATCGGCCGTCTCGATCTTGTAGAACTGCAGCAGCCCGACCACCGCCGTACCGCTCAGATTCATGAACGTCAGCGGCTTGGCCAGCACCGCGTCGCCGAGACGCCATCGACCCGCGAGCGCCTCGATCCCCCGCGGCGCCGCCTCGAACGCCACGGCGTGGCGCGTGGCCAGCAGATCGAGCGCCGCGAACCCAACGTTATGCCGCGTACCCTCGTACTTCGCGCCGGGATTTCCGAGGCCAACGATCAGCTTCACCGATCACCCGGCTTCGGCAATCGCCAATCGACACTCCGCATCGGCAATCGCCAATCGACACTCCGCATCGGCAACCGCCAATCGACACTCCCCATCGGCAACCGCCAATCATCACTCGTCAAACAATCGGCAACCGGCCGCCGCCAATCGGCAATCTTATTTCTCTTCTTTCTCCTCGTCCTTCTTGCCCTTCTTGATGACTTCTGGCTCCGCCGGCGTCGCCGGAGTTGCCGCGGTCGCGGCGGCCGCCTCCGCGGGCGCCGGCGTCTCTTCGACCTTCACCGTGACGACGTGGACGATCATCATCTCGGCATCGCTGATCGGCTGCCATTTCCCGGTCTGCGGCAGGTCGCGCACGCGCACGCCCTGGTGCAGCATCAGCTCGCTGATGTCGACGGCGATGTGCTCGGGGATGTCGCCCGGCAGACACTCGATTTCGATCTCGCGGTTGACGAAGTCCACGACGCCGCCCTGCTGCTTGACGCCTTTCGGCTCGCCCTTCAGCACGATCGGCACGGTCACGGTGAGCGCCTTGTCCATGGCGACGGCATAGAAGTCGGCATGGAGCAGCTTGTGGTCGATCGGATCGAGCTGATACTCCTTGACCAGCACGCGGGTGTCCTTGCCGCCGTCGAGGCCTTGAAGTCCGATGAGCGTGTTCACGCCCGACTCGGAGTGCAGGATGCGCAGCAGCACGCGCGGATCGACCGCGATTTCCGTCGCCTTCCCTTTGTCCATCCCGTACACGACCGCGGGAATACGTCCGGCGGCGCGAAGGCGCCGCGCCTCGTTCTTGCCGCGCCCTTCGCGTTTTTGTGCCTGAAGTGTTCGGTCCATAAGCAGCTATCCGCTTTCAGCTATCAGCTCTCAGC
>JBOGIZ010000354.1:0-11449 GCA_050747805.1 Vicinamibacterales bacterium
CTCCCCAGCGGCACGCGCGCCTGTCCTTGCGGTGGACCGGTCGCGGCCGCGCTCGTGCCGGCCGTGCTCTCCGGCAAGTTCGCGGTCGAAGCGCGAATCGGCGCGGGCGGCGTGGGCATCGTCTACCGCGCCCGGGATCTTGGCCTCGGCCGGCTCGTCGCCATCAAGACGCTCCCGATCGTGACCCGCCCCGAGGAGACGTGGCGGCTCCGCCGCGAAGCGCGCGCGATGGCGCTTGTGAGCCACGCCCATCTCGCGATGATCTACGGCCTCGAGTCGTGGCGCGGCCAGCCACTGTTGGTGGTCGAGTACCTCGCGGGCGGCACGCTCGCCGACCGCTTGCGCCGCGGTCCGCTCCCGCTCGACGACGTCATCGCGCTCGGCGGAACCCTCGCGACTGCACTCGGGGCCCTCCATGGGGAGCGGCTCCTGCACCGGGACCTCAAGCCGAGTAACGTCGGGTACACGGCCGGACGTGTCGTGAAAGTGCTCGACTTCGGCCTGGCCTCGCTCGTGGCGCCGGAGGCGGACAGCCAATCCACGACGCGGTCGGCCGACCCCCTCGCGCAGCACACGGGACGCGGCGCGGGAACACCTGCCTACATGGCGCCCGAAGCGTTGCGCGGCGACGCGCCGTCGGCGGCGTTCGACCTCTGGAGTCTGGCGGTCCTGCTCGTCGAAGGATTGATCGGCAGAAACCCGTTCCACGGCGAGTCGCTGATCGAGACCGTCGCCCGAGTGGAGCGCCATCGCTCCAGTGACGTCGTCGGTTGGCTCTCCGGACAGGCGCCGCGCGTCGTCGAGTTCTTCGCGGCCGCCCTCGATCCGGCCGCCGCGACCCGGCCCCAGTGCGCAACTGAGTTCGCGGCCGCACTTTCCCGTTGCGGACGGCTTGCGTCCTAGGGTAGGCTCCCGCGATCCAAGGAGGCTCTGATGGCCACGAAGGCTCCCCACAAGGCTGCTAGCAGTCGTTCCCGCAAACCTGCCAAGCCTGCCAAGCCTGCCATGCCGCGCAACGCCATGAGCAAGAAGGCCGCGCAGGTGTTTGCCGAATGTGCGTTTGCGACCGCGCAGGGCATGGACGATGTGCAGCGGCAGGATCAGGGCGGACGGCCCTACATGCTCGATCCGGACGCGCGCGACTTCTGGCTCGCGGGACACAGCAAGAGCATTCCGAAGGCCATGGCCAAGCCAGGACGAAAGTGGGACGTCGATCGCCCCGTCGTGCTGGGCATGGCCATCCTGCTCGGGACGAAGGCGGCGCAGTACGCGTATGCCGGCGCCGGTAGCAGCGCACCCGCCCCGGTGCACGTGCGCCTCGTCGACGTCAAGCGGGCGAGCGACTATGTCCGGAAGGATCCGCGCTGTGTGGCCGCTGCGGGACGCGAGCGCGGCGGCGGGGACTACGGCACTTTCTGAGCCGACCGTGCCAATCCTGTCCGTGGCCGTCCACCTCCAGGACACCTACCTGCTCTGCGGACCGGCGTGTGCCCAGATGGTCGTCCGGACGCTCGCCCCGCCGCTGCTCGCGCAGACAGCGTTTCACACAGCGGTTACGGCGCCCACTTCCTGGGGATTCGTCACGACGCCTGACCAGTTGGCGGACATGCTGAACCAGAAGATTCCGTCTGGGGCGGCGTACGCCGTGCGGTCCGGGACGTTCGCCGCCGCCATGGCCGCCGTCACGGCGAGCCTCGACGCGGGACACCCGGCCATTGCGCTCACCAGTCAGGGCTTCCACTGGATGGTGGTCCGCGGCCTGTCGGGAACCGGCGGCCGGCTCGTGCACGTGCGCGACCCCAGTCCGGACCGAACGCTCATTCCCGGCATGCCACAGCCGCCGCCGGGCCATACCGATTCGGATGACTGCGACGAGGCGAGCCAGCTCGCCCACAGCGTGTCGGACGAGGTTGTCAGCTGGTCGGCCTGGCAGAACGATTACTTCTCAGCATGCACCGGAACGAACCCATGGAAGGGCAAACATGTGGTCCTGACGCCAGTCGCTGGCGGGGCGGTTGCGCCAGCGCCCTCCCAGCCGACGCCCGTCCACAGCGGGTCACATGCGATCTCGGCCCCCGACGCAATTCTGACGGCGTACAAGCAGATCGAGCATTCGGGGCTGCTCGCCGTGCCGGCCTGGAGTGCTGCCTACCAGAGCGCGTCCAAGGCGCTGCTTCGCGCCGTGCTCGTCGAACGCCTCGATGGCGCCGGCGCCTACTACCTCGCCGCGCTGGCGGGCGGCGGTGGGCTCAGCGTCGTGGTCCATCTCGACGCCGTCACCGGTGAGCTCCTGGGCGCGCGCCTCAACGCGGCCATGGTGGTGCGGCTCATCTCCGCGCCGCCGCCGCCGGGCCATCAGCGCTACGTCTGGACGCCGGCGCCGGCCACGTTCTACTCGCCGTACTTCCCCATGTCGGAAGCGGCGACGCGCGGCGGGGCGTCGACGTTCGTGCGGATGCTCGACCGACAGCAGTTCCGGGAACTGACCCAGTCGACGATCTGATCGACCGTCGCGCGACGACGCGCCCCTACGCGTCACACGTTCTGCTCGTTGCTCGCGATGCGCGGCGCGCCGGCGAAGGCGATCCGGGAGCTCGCCGCCCGCGCGGATCTGACGATGACTCGACGCGACTTGGCTTGAGCTCACCCAGCAGCGCTCGATTCGGCGATCCAGCTGCTGGACGGCCCCGGATTCTCACAAAAGTTTGGAGACGTGGTAGAGACGGGCGCCGCGGATCAAAAACGATCAATAAATCCGGGCGTGTAACTGGCGGTGAGGCAGGGATTCGAATTCTCCGAGCGACCATCTTTAACTTGTTGATGGCGCGTGACTTCTGGCTCTAAGCGTTTGAATCCCTGCGACTTACTTCGCCGCTCTTGTTCTCTGGCGTCTGCTCCAGTTCACGCGAATCCCCCTGAGTTTTGGAGACATGGTGGAGACACTTTGCGGTGCAGAGTATGATCGCCGTGGTCTGCGGCCGTGAGAAAAGCGAAAAAGACTGGGGATGCCGGGCAACATCTTCGTTCAGCTTCCAATACCGCACCACGCGCGAAACAGGTCGCGGACCGTTTCTAAAGTCGGCGCCGGTCCACCTCGGCCCGTCAGCCGTTTGAAGAGTTCGTGGCGAACTTCTGTCAGGCCGTCCTCGAGGCGCATTTCAGCCATCATCCATGTCACCGGATTGCCGACCGTGAACGGCGCGAAGACCTCGCTCAATCGGTCATCGGGACGCAGCAGACCGACTGGGATTCCAATTTCCACCTCCAGCAGTTCCGCGAGCTTTTCGACATCCTGGCTGGTGATGCCTCCGGTCAGCATATTGAGCACGTCAGCGCGATCCAATTCTTCGCGTCCCTGCAGACGGTTCCGAAAGCGAGGGGTTGAAAACGGCACGTCGCTACCGTTTCAGGTCGCTCGCTTGCGCTCGTGTGTTCACGCCACTGAATCGGCGCAATTGATTCGTCTCAGGCTGCGACAGCACGTCGTCGCTGGATAGCTCTACCAACGTCTCGGGGCTTGGCGCCAAGAGCAAACAACCCACGGAGCAGTAGATCAATTGAGACCGTGGCGTCTGCCGCTTCCATTTTCGCCACCCGTGACTGACTGGACTTCAGCCGCTTCGCGAGCGCCGCCTGAGACACATTTTGGGCTCTGCGACGATTGCGAAGGCTTTGACTGAGCGCAAGTTTCGTTTCGACGAACGCGGCTTCCTCCGCTGTCAGCCCCAAAAACTCCGCGGCTGAACCGACGCGCCAGCCGCGCGCTTCAAGACGTGTGCGCTTCCTGTTCTTCACTGACTCTGCTCCTTCGCCGCCGCATCGTACTTGCGCAAACGTCGCTTGCCGACATCGATCACCGGTTGCGGTGTGGTCGATGTTTTCTTCGCAAATACGTCAGCGATGATCACGGCGTCCGGGTCGATTCGATACATGATTCGCCAGGTCATATCCTGGTCTTGAATTCGCAACTCGTGGCATCGCGAACCAACCACAGGCATCGGTCGGGAGTGCGGCAGGCCGAGCTTCTCGCCTTTCTGCAGGCGCCTCAGCAGAGTTCCGGCCTCGATTCTGCCGTCGTGCGAGAACGGCGGCGTCTTCACCTCGCCGTGCAGCCACACAAGGGGCTTGTCGGCTTTAGGCGCAGCCATAAATGTATGTCAGATATGACATAGAAGCAAATGCGCAATAGCCTCGTGGATTGTTTTGACCGTCGGTGCCATCCTGCACGCCTCACGCCCAGCGGTCAAGCGACATCCGCGTGTGGATGAGCCCTCTCCTGGAGGATCACGACGGGCGGCCATCGACAGTTGCCGGAGATTGTGCTGCGCGGAGGCGGTGCATCGTGACGACGTTCACGATGTGCGGGTGGGGATGCGTGCCGCGGTGCCCCGCGCGCGTTCCCAGCCATCACGCTGGTGAGGTTGGCGCTGGGCTCGGCCGCGTCAATGCTCTGCGCTTCCCTTCGACCGCGCTGACGCGCGGCCTTCGGGCATTGACACCGCCTCCGCGCAGCACCCGCCGATGCGCTTACGTGATGGCCGGTCACCTGCCGTGGCGGCGACGTTCAGGCGCCGCCACCTGGCCGCGACTTGGGGATGTCAACGCCGGGCCAAAATCTGACACTTCCGGGTGAGCGCCCTCCGCCCACAGTCGTCTACTCCGTTCTCAGTGCAATCGTCGGATCGATGCGCGCCGCGCGGCGCGCGGGAATCCAGGCAGCCGCGCAGCCCACGAGCACGAGACTAAGCGCCACGACGACCAACGACGCCGGATCGCTTGGCCTTGTGTTGTAGAGGAACTTTGAGATCAGGCGCGTCGCGAAGACGGAGCCGACCGTTCCCGCTGCCATGCCGCCGAGTATAGGGGTCGCTGCGTCTCCAAGAATCGTCTTGACCACCTGATCCGCGCGTGCGCCGAGCGCCATCCGAATACCGATTTCCCTAGTCCGACTGTTCACCGCGTACGCGGTCATGCTGAAGATTCCGACTAGCGCCAAGGTCAACCCAAATGCACCAAGTAGCGCAAACAGCTCGGTCCGATGACGTGGCGTAGCGGTGTTCTTGCTGAGCCATTCGGTTCCCGGCCGAATGCCTTCGACAAAAACCCGTGGTCCGAGCGATTGCGCCAGAGTCTTAAGTCGTTCGAACGGAATTGCGATGCCCGGCCGCATCCGAATCACTAATGACATCACGGACGGCGAAGTCCTCTGTGTCGCGGGGAGGTACGCGTTCAATTCCGGACGAAGCCACAGCGGGCCGGAGTTCTTCACATCACCGACGACTCCGACGACTTCGCGATCCTTCTGAAACACATTCAAGTTTCGGCCAATCGGCGAAGACGTACCGAAGAACTTCCGCGCGGCGCCCTCACTGATCACAACCTTTGGAGCGGTGGTTCGCAGGTCGTCATCACGCAGAAGACGGCCGGAAAGCAGAGGAATTCCGAGCGCCTCGAAGTAGCCAGGCGTCACGGCCCACATGTTGATCATCGCCGATTCGTGTCCCGGCATTCGGGCCAGACCCATCGACGTCACGCCAATCAGTGGAAGGTTGTCGACGGCGCCAGCGTACCCAACGCTAGGAAGAGCACGAACAGCATCAAGCAGCGCCGGATAATACGTGGCGAGCGTCTCCGGAGTGTGGTTGGCGGGCATAACTTGCAATGCCACGACGCGAGACGGGTCGAAGCCCAAATCCACGGACATCAGTCGCGCGAAACTGCGTAACAGCACGCCGGCGCCGGCGAGCAGTACCATCGCAACCGCAACCTCCGCCGCAATGAGGGCCTGGCCATTCCGGCGCGAAAGAGCGGGGCCATTGCGTCGCGAGGCATTTGCTAGGGCGATATCCCCCTTCAGCCTCGAGAGTCTCAACGCGGGCAGTATGCCGAAGAAAAGCGCACTCGAGACCGAAATGATGGCCGCGAACATGAGCGTCTCGACACTCAGTCTGGCAGGCGCATCCGGCGGGAGCGCCAGCGGCACGACAGCAACGAGCGCATTCAGAGACGCGCGCGCGAGCAACACCCCGAAGACTCCCCCGGTAATCGCGAGCAGCAAGCTTTCCGTCAGGAGCTGACGCACGAGGCGCCCGCGTGTCGCCCCGAGAGATGCGCGCACAAGAAGCTCCTGATAGCGTGTCGCGCCGCGCGCGAGCAGCAGTCCGGCCACGTTTACACACGCCAGCAGCAGAATCAAACCAACTGCCTCGGCGAGGATGCGCGCCGTTGACTGGTATCCGTGGGTTGTATCCACGTAAAGCGACGTGAGCTGTACCTTGGATCCGGTTACGCCGCCGTTCGCGGCGAGCGCCGACAGCTCTTGAGCCGCCTGCTCCGGAGTAACGCCCGCACGCAGGCGCATGAACGTGTCCGTACCGGTACCCCGGCGCCCCTCCATATCCGACAGAACGGCTCCAGTCTTCGGCCATCGCAGAGGTCTGACGATGTCGGTCGGGACGCCGAAGAGTGGACGTTTAAAGTACGTTCCGCTCACTCGGCGTCTTGCCGCGACGCTGGCGGATCATCGACACCTGCGCAGCCGACGGGTGCTGTGCCAGGACGATGGGAAGCCGTTCACGCGGCAGATCGTTCAGAACCGGATGGTCCTCGCATCGAAACGAGCGAAGGTGAGGCGCGACGACGCACCCCTGCGTCACACGTTCCGTTCGTTGCTCGCCATGCGAGGCGCTCCGGCGAAGGCGATCCAAGAGCTCGCGGGACATGCCGACCTGACGATGACGCAGCGCTACATGCACCTGAGCCCAGCAGCGCTCGATGCAGCGATCCAGCTGCTGGACCGCCCCGGATTCTCACAAAAGTTTGGAGACGGGGTGGAGACGGGCGCCGCGGATCAAAAACGATCAATAAATCCGGGCGTGTAACTGGCGGTGAGGCAGGGATTCGAAAGCGTTGAGCGAAGCTTTCTAAGTTGGTGATGGTGCTCGATTTCTGGCGCTAACCTCTTGAATCCCTGTCGGTTACTCGATCCTCTCGATTGCGCTGCTGTTTGCCGCAATGCTCTCAAATCCGCCGGAGTCGTGGAGATATTTTGGCAATCGTCCTCTGGGCTTTGCGATGGAGAGTCTTGGTTTAGTCGAGGATCGGCGTCTGAACGATCGGTTCTGCACCCGCGGAGCAGAGACTCGGGGCTACAATCGGCATGAGAGCTTCTATGGAGATCACAGTTGCGATCCCGGCTCCGCTGTCGGGTCAGTCGACCGACGAGTTGGCGAGGCGCGCGCGCCTGCTGCTCGTCATCGACGAGGTACGAGTCGGCCGCTTGACTCGAGCCGCCGCGGCGCGCGCGCTCGACATGACGCTTGACGACTTCCTCATCGAGGCCGGACGACACGGCCTGTACGCCATGGATCAGGACGTCGAGGACTTTCGGCAAGAGCTCGGAGCCATTCCGAAAACCCAACGTTGAGCCCGCGTGCTGGTCGTGGCCGACAGCTCACCGCTCATCTACCTTTCGCGCGTCGGTGTCCTTCGCCTCCTACCAGCGCTCTTTGAAGAAGTGTTCGTGCCGCGCGCGGTATGGGTCGAAACGGTGGAACGACGTCCGTCCGCACCTGGCGTCGATGCTTTTCGTCAGGCATCATGGCTGCGAGTCGTTGACGACCCGTCGCGCGAGGTACACCTCGGACTCGACCCAGGAGAAACCGCTGCCATCCTCGCCGCCGAATCTCTTCGGGCCGATCTCCTTCCTGATCGACGAACGGGCGGGACGAAAGGTGGCGCACGCGCGCGGCCTTCCCGTACGCGGAACACTTGGTGTGCTCGTCCAAGCGCGCCAATCGGAACTGCTACCGGCGCTCAAGCCTGTGCTTGACGCGCTTGTCGCCGACGGCTTCCGCATCGCGCCAGCTCTCATACGCGAGGCGCTCGCGCACGTGGAAGAAGCGTAGAGACATCCCTTCGCAATTCCGCCCCATTTGGTCGCGAGACGACGCGCTGTTTTCCATTAACGAAGACCATACAGCTGCACCGCCACGCGGACCACCTGTGTGAGGTACGACACACACAAGACAATGACGGCCGCCTCCTCCCAGATTGGAGTGCTTGATACCTGTTGCCTCGGCCTGACCACGTGTCGCCGGGTGAGCACCGCGTGGCACTTCCGGCGTACCCGTCCGGCGCGGACCGGATCTGGTTCGGCGCATGGCAGCCGCTCGAGCAATCGGAACAACGGGTCGTCGGTCATGGGGCCACCTCGTTCAGGACTGGGCTCGAAGCACTTTCGCCCGCTTCGAGAGCTCGCGCGAGCATGCCGCGCGCCCGACTCAGTCGCTGGCGCATGGCTTCCGGCGTCACGCCACAGACGTCCGCCGCTTCAGACGGCTGGAGTCCCTCGACCGACACCAGCAGCAGCACCTCGCGGAACTTCACGGGCAGCGCCGCGAGCGCCGCCTCGACGCGACGTTCGAGTTCGTTGGCTGCGGTCTCCTCGAAGGGTGAGGACCGGTCAGGGTTGAATGGCCAGAGCGCCAACAGGCTCGCGGCTCGTGAGTCCTCGAGCAGCCTTGACCGACAGTAGCTCACGTGGAGATTCCGCGCGACGGTGAACAACCACGGTCCCAGTCGCGTATCGGCGCGAAGCTCGCCCGCATGCGCAACGAGCCGAAGCCATGTCTCCTCGAGGAGATCCTCCGCCACATCACGATGCCGGGACAATCGGGTGAGGAAGCTGAACAGGCGCGCATTGAATTCGGCATGCACCGCATCGAACGCGGCCCCATCGCCCTCACCCAGACGTTGAACGAGCGACAGCTCGGTGTCCCGGTCCATGCACGTAATAACGCATGGTGACCTCACTCGTGACACCTGTCACGCTGGCACCCCGGCGACGTTATAGCCCAATAGCAATCTCGGAGGGGGCTGATGCTGACTAATCGCGCACTACACGCAAATACGCACGGGGCGTTTTTCAGCCTGATCATCGACGTGCTGCCGCTCGTGTTAGCGATCGTCTATGCGATGCGGCCGACAGAACGACGCTTGGCGCTGATGCGCCCGCTGTCGCTCGCGGCGATTTTCGCGGCATTAGGCAGCGTCGTTGGCGGCATAGCGATGGTTCTCAATGGCGCCGGTGGAACCTCGACCTTCACCATCCAGACATTTCGGACAATCAGCCGGGGAATCTCGGAAGCGATGGTACCGATTTACTTCGGTTTCGGCTGCCTGACGGTGGCTTGGCTCCTGGTGACCGTCGGGATGAAACGTGCAAGCGACTGAGGACAATCGGCGCGTTCATCGGCGCGCGACTGCCCGCCGCTCAACCGAAGCGCCTGCGCCGTTTTCACGTCGACAGCCAGCGTGACCGTCAGCGCCGTCGGGGTCAGCGCCTCGAGGATCATCCGAACAGTCGACAGCCAGTGCTTCTCAGCGCGGCCTCGAGCTCCTGTGCGCACGGGAACGCGAGATCCTCGTCGACGGTGATGCTCTCTACGGATTGACCGGCGCCGACAGGCGCATCCTTGCGACCATTGACAGCGAACCAGTCAGCGTGATGGCGCGTCATGCCCCTCGCGCCGTGGCTCAAGTGCCCGCCCCGAGTTGCTCCAGCACTGCGGCGAGCTGAGCGTACACGGCCGCGGGGGAGGGGTTGGTGGGTGGCATTTTGCCGATCTCGATTGCCGCGGCGGCCAATCGGTGGAGGACGTCCGGAATCGCAGCTTCAGGAATCGTCTTCACCTTCGTCCCACGGTAGTTGCTGATGATCGCTTGAATCGCCTTCGGGAGTCGTGCGAGATCGGGACGGCCGTCCGCCGACCGGTACGGCAGGTGCCACGTGGTCGGATCGCTCTCGTGCCCCACGTAGGCGAAGCACTGCGCCGGGAGGTGGTACTTCGGGTGTAGGAGACCCTCGGTCGCGACCGGAGGCGTCGCGGGATCGGCCGCCGACTGTTCCGCCAGGAGCAGCATCCGCGCCTCGGGCGCGTCGGCGCGCGGGCGATAGATGCCGTGCACGCTGAGCCACCAGAGCGTCGCTGGAGCGTCGACGTCGGCGAGATTCACGAACAGCCGATCGTGCAGGCCCCCGTGGATGCGGTCCGCCGCGTAGAGCATGATGCCGTCGCTCACCGCAACCGTACCGACGCGCTGCTCGTCTGCGTACGCGCACGCCTGTTGAAGGGCCGCGTCGACGGCCCGTCGGTTCCATGCCAGCGCGCCCGGACGTTTCGTCTCGACGAGGAGATACTTCACACCGAGGCGTGACAGCAACAGATCCGCGTATTGCACCTGATTGTTCAGATCGTTCAATTCCCAATCCAGGACCTGCGTAAAGAGATCCTCCAGAATGTTCTCGGCGACCTTCTCGGCGGCGTGACCATGCCGCCGCTGTTGCTCGAGTCGCTCGGTCCGCGCGCGGCGAAACGCGGGCCACCCGTCACAAATGCGGCTGACACAGTGCTGATACGAGGAGAGGTGCTGCACGTCCATCAGCGCACAGCCTGACGCGACGAAAAATCCCTGTCAAATCGACGCTGCCTGTGCCCGGCCCGTTGGCCCAGCACAGTTCCGTTCTATGGTTCAGGGATTGTCGCGGCGACGCAGTAAAGTAGATCTGCCGGGAGGAGTGATGCTTCGAGACCTCCGCTACGCGATTCGTGCTCTCTCTCGTCAACGCGTTTTCACGCTCACGGCCACGACGGTCCTCGGACTGGCCATCAGCGTGAACACGGCGGTGTTCAGCATCATCAATTCGCTGCTGTTTCGACCACTGCCGGTCCGGACGCCACAGAACCTCGGCTTTGTGTACGACACCGACGACCGATCGGAGGCCATTACCTACGGCGATTTTGTCGCGCTCCAGTCGAAGTCGGACATCTTTTCGAGCATCGCTGCGGCCGCTGGAGACACGACCCGCCTTCGCACCGACGGCGGTGTCATATCCGTGCACGGCGAGGACGTGACGGCGAATTATCTTGACGTCCTCGGCGTCGAGCCCCGAATCGGACGCTCGTTCACTGCCAGCGACGATCGGGATACCGCCGAACCAGTGGCAATCATCAGCGAATCTCTGTGGAGATCGCGGTTTGCCGGCGATCCTGGCGTCCTGGGACGGCCCATTCAACTTGCCATCCTCAGCCCGTATGCAGGCCGTTACGCGGGCTGGCGCGAGTTCATCGTCGTCGGCGTGATGCCCGCGTCATTCACTGGAATGGGGAATCCCTGGCAACCTACCGATTTCTGGGTGCCGCTTCGTCAGCGCCAGGCGGACTTCCGTTTGTTCTACGGCACGTCCTTCACGCCGGCACAGGCCGATCATTTTCCGGTGCTGCCCATCGTCCGGCTCCGAGACGGCGTC
This sequence comes from Vicinamibacterales bacterium, assembly GCA_050747805.1. GTDB lineage: Bacteria > Acidobacteriota > Vicinamibacteria > Vicinamibacterales > 2-12-FULL-66-21 > JAICSD01. Next base: position 11,312 of record JBOGIZ010000354.1, read on the forward strand.
ACGTTCGCGCAAGCGCGCGCTTGATCGACGTCAACTACTTTTGCCGGTTGGCGACAATTATTCTTGCCGGTCCCGTGTGGCCGAGGCCGCGACTCACCAGGGCCTGTTGATGACGACGGGTCGCACCGTCTTTCGTTC
>JBOGIZ010000355.1:0-4171 GCA_050747805.1 Vicinamibacterales bacterium
GCCGAGACCAGACCGACGGCGGCAATCCGATCGGACAGCGTGCACGACAGCACGAACGCCATACCGCCGCCGTTCGACAGGCCGTTGGCGTAGATGCGCGCCGCGTCGATGTCGTAGGCCGCCCGCAACTTATCGATCAGGTCTGATATGAAGCGCACATCGAGAGCTCGTTCACGGTCGGCATCGACCTGAAAAATCCTGGGACCATCGCCGCGCAGGCCGGTCGGATACACGACGATGAATCCTTCGCGATCGGCAAGGTCGTCCCAGCGGCTGATGCGCTCCTGCGCCGCGCCCCAGAGCCCCGCGGCGGGCAGACTGATAACGAGCGGCGCCGGCCTGCCCGCTTCATAGCTCTTTGGCACGTACAGCGAATATTCGCGCGAGGTTCCAGACGAAACGATGAAGCCGCTGCTGCGGTTCGACACGTAGAACGAGAGCGCCTCGATCGGCACGAGCACGGCTGGCGCGAGGATGCACGCGAACGCCGCCGCAAGCGTGGCCCTCGTTGTAATCACCGGTGACGGTTCCCTGCAAGGGCGAGCGGTGCCGCCAGCGGCCTCGCGAGCGGAACGGCCAGAATCGCGATAAGCAGCAGAACGAAATGCGGCACGTAGTCCGTGTCCACGAACCAGAGGAGGACGCTGTACAACACGAACGTCGCGGCGCTCCACGAAGCGGCGGCCAGCAACAGCGCGCGATCGCTGATAAGCCGATCGCGGAACACGCGCCAGACAATCCATGCCGCCGAACCAATCTTCACTGTTGCGAAGCCGCCAAGGATCCACGGAATCCCATCCCAGAGCCATGCGAGCACGGCGTGCCGCTGCGCGAGCCCCAGGATCACTCCGGCCGCCGCCATGAGCGACAGCGTGGCGAACACATTCGCTTTGATGAGCCAGTCGCGGCCAGTCAGCCCGATGTAGAGCCCCTGCACGAGACGTTTCCATGTCCACGCGAAGAGGCCGACGACGCCGAGGAGGGCGATGGCTGTTGCACGCGGCGCACCGAAGAACGCTTCGATCCGAAGCGCGCGGTCGACGACCGCAGGCCAGGTGCCGGACGCCGTCAACGCGAGCGGGATGACAACAAGAATCAGGAGCCATGCGGCGGTCGTGCTCACAAGGGTCGCCTTCATCGGCGCGGCGACGAGCGAAGCGGTCGTCAGCGGCCGCGTGGCGATGAACGGGGACAGGCCGGGCATACTCGATCCGCGGACGCCCGGACGGCCGACGGTTGCGGCGACGAAGCCGGCCATGAAGGGGGGCGTCACGAGCACGAGCAGCACGCTCCCGAGGACGAGCGCCGGCGTGTCGCGGAACGCGAACAGCAACAGCAGTTCGAACGGCAGCAGCATCGCGACGAGCGCCGGAAGCGACCGGCCATGCCGGCGCCATTCGAACCAGAACTGTGCGCGGGCCGGAGACCGAAACGAACGATGCGGCGCAATCGTGGCCGCCGCCGCGCGTCGGCTCTCATCCACACCATCGCCGCGACGTGCGCGCGCGAGCGCCCACCGCGCCGTGGCATACGCCAGCGGCACGTGCGGCGCCAGAAACGCCAGCATGACCGCCTCGCTCGCGTCGGAGTGCAGCGCCATGAGCACGCTCGTGTCGACCGCCGCCAGCCACAGGACGCTCACACCGACGCGCAGCCCGCGCACAGGGTACGGCATCCAGGTGAGCGCCTGCGTCCATGCCAGGAGCGATGCGGCCAGAAGCGCCGGCCAGACGATCGGCACGTGCACGTCTGATGGCCATACGGCGCACAGACGCGTCGCAAACCAGAGCGCCGCCGCGCCAAGCGACCCGTACAGCATCGGCCACGCGGCCAGCGCGTCCGTCGTCAGCGGCAGCGTGAACATCCGGGCCGGATACATCGACTGCCGCGCGGCGATGTCCCCCTCGAGGCCGAAACTGAAGACGGCGAGCAGATAGATGAACGTCGCCGTCAACGGCATAACGACGACGAGCGCGAAGCTGGCGGCGTCGCGAATCACAACCGCGCGACCCGACGCGAGCATCGTCGCTTTGATTGCACCCAGGACGACAAAGTACACGGCGAGCGCCGTGAGCCCCCAGCGGTGGCGCCGGACGAACAGCCGCGCGATCGCGCGCGCCGGGGAGTGCATCAGCAAATACCGAAGACCGCTGTGGCGGATCCTGGCGTGAACACGTTAGTCCTTGCGCTTCGCGCCGGGGATTCGTATTCGCACTCGGCGCCAAAAGCACCGGTCAGGAGTGTGGCGCCCTCGTCGCGAAGCGGGGCGGCCCCGTCCACGCCGCCCGCGAGCGCGATACTGTCACGCACTGCCCCTCCCTGCCGCGGCGCCGACGCGTGTAACAAAGATCTCGTCGAGTGTCGGCACGCGGTCACCCGTGCGGTATGAGTTTTTGATCTCGGCGAGCGGCGCGCTCAGGAGGATCTGGCCCCGGTCGATCATCGTGACGTGGTCGGCGACCTGCTCCACTTCGTCGAGCAGGTGCGACGAAAAGAGCACCGTTCGGCCTTCGCCGGCGATCGTGCGAATCACCGCGGACAGGATGTCTCGGCGAACGATCGGGTCGAGGCCCGATGAAGGCTCGTCGAGTACCAGCAGCTCCGGCCGATATGCGAGCGCGACGAGCAGACCCACCCGCGCCTTCTGGCCTTTCGACAGGTGTTTGATTTTCGTCGCCGCGTCCAGCTCGAACGACCGCCGCAGGTCCTCGACGTAGTCATCGTCCCACCCGGGATAGAACGCGCGCGAGTACGCGACCAATTCGTTGACGCGCATCCATTCCGGTAGATCGTTCTCTTCTGAGAGATAGCCGATGCGTGACAGCACGCCGACCGGATCCGCGACAGGATCGCGCCCGAACACCTGGACGGTGCCGTGCTGGGCGCGCAGCAGGCCCATCACGTGCCGGATCAACGTCGTCTTTCCCGCGCCGTTCGCACCGACGAGCCCGTAGACTCTTCCGCGCTGCAGCGAAAGGCTCACCGTATCGAGAGCGGTCCTGCTCCCGAAGCGGCGTGTCAGGCCCGAGATCAGGATGACTGGATCATCCATTTAGTGGCGGCGGCTCATCATCGCACCGCGCGGGCCACGCTGCAATCAGCTAATCGAGCTCATAGTGCCGCACGAACGGATGTTCCATGCCGCGCGTCACGCCTTCGGCGCAGAGTCGCGCTCCCATCCTCCCGGAGGCAGATAGTGAAATCGAATCAGATAACCGTTCCGGCCACGGCCATGTCGCGCGACCGCCAGCAGATCGTCGACGCTCTCGAAGCCCGATTCACGCGCGAGATCGGCGGTGATGTCCGCGATCCGGATCGGCGCGATCGAATCCACGACGACATTTCCAGCGTCCATGCGATAGCGGCCGCCGACTTTGACGTGCGGAGCCGTCCAGATGCGGATCGTGCATTTGATTCTGCCGCGCCGGATGCGCTCGCGGAGTTGCTTGGCGAAGACCATGGCCGCCTGTACCCGCTGACCGTCGACCGCGTGCGCATACGGTTCTGACGGGTCGTCAGGCTACGCGTAGTCGAACCTGCCAAACGCGGCGTACTGCCCGGAGTGATCGAATCCCAAGTCTCCGCCCAGGCGAAACACGCCTGAGACGGCCAGCGCGCCGCGCTTCACGACGAGCCCTTCAGGCAGCAGCATTTCCGGATGCGCTTCGGCGTGCGAAACCGGGTTGCGAATCGTTTCGAACGTCAGCTCCACTTCACCGCCGATTTTCGCGCGCGACTCGTACTGCTCCAGGCGCACGTCGAAGCGCGACGCGACTGGTTGAGCGAGCTCGTACGTCTTGATGAAAAGGCCCCAGGGACCGCCGAGTTCGCCGCGCAGCATGCGCGACAGCGCGCCGCGCTGCGCGGCATCGGCGCGATCATCCATGTAGCAGATCGCGCGGCCGCCGCCCTCGTGAATGGCCGCCGGCCATTTGGCGAACACCGCCACGCCGCGGCCGGATACGTCCACGTCGTTCACCGATCCCCGCTCGATCATCCAGATCCAGCCGCCCTGGCAGAAGCCCTTGCTTGGCGGGGCGTTGAAGTTGCACGGGCAGCCCCAGTCGCAGTTGCAGGCAATCAGGACGTCGCCGCTGACGCTCAATGTAGACATCAGAGCATCGTCCGACGAGACCGCCGCTGAGTCAAGGCTCATCCGAGGGGCGACGCC
>JBOGIZ010000356.1:0-6459 GCA_050747805.1 Vicinamibacterales bacterium
TTTCCCCACCGGCCCCGGTGATCAGCACAACAGGTTTGCGCATCAGAACATGACAGTCACGAGGGAGAATACAACCGACGCGAGCGTGGCGAGGAGACAGAGAGCCGCGCCGACGAAGTGGTCCATACGCTCGGGCTTCAACGGATCCAGCCACACGCTCGCGAGATACCCGCCGACGAAGCCGCCGGCGTGCGCCGCGTTGTCCACGCCCGGCATGACGAGTCCAAACACGAACAGCGCGAGCGCATAGCCGAGCGCGTGCGAACGCACCAGGCTGCTCCCGCCGCGACGGCCGTAGTGGAGCAGCGCGCCGAGGAGTCCGAAGATGGGCGCCGAGGCACCGATCGTCAGGCTCGCGCCGAAAAGCGGCAGGTGGAACAGGCCCGCGAACGAGCTGAGTGCGAACCCGCAGACGCCTGCGATCGTGTAGATGATGATCATGCGGGCGCCGCCGTAAATGTCGGCGACGGGCGGCCCCAGATCCCGGACCCAGAGCATGTTGAAGAGAATGTGCAGGGCGCCGGCGTGAAGCCATCCCGCACTCAAGACGGTCCACCATCGGCCGGCGTAGATCGTCGGATACGCGCCACTCGCGCCAAGCGCGATCAGGACGTTCGACGTGGGGCCCAGCATCGCGAAGATCGAGCCGCCCATGATGTTCCCGCCGCTCACCACGGTCAGGATGAGCGACGCGACATACATCGCGCCGCAGCCGTAGAGAATTACCGAGGTAAAGCCGAAGTCGTAGCCAAATCGCCGCAGGACGGGACCAAATCCCCAGAGGCCCGGATTGCGGCGGCCGCAGGTGTAGCACCGGTCATCGTTGACGCCGACGAGCGAGCCGCACGACGCGCACACGACCGAGCCAGTCTTCTGGCGGAACATCCGGGGTAGTTTATATGGAATTGGTGAATTGGCGAGTTGGTGAATTGGGGAATTGAATTGGCGAACTGGCGAATTGGTGAGTTGACGAATTGGCGAATTGGCGAGTAGGTCAGTAATGCGCGTGCTCGTGACCGGCGGGACGGGATATCTCGGTTCGGCGATCGTGCGGGCGCTCGAGCGGGCGGGGCACGAAGCGGTGGTCTTCGCGCGGCGCGCGTCGGCCGCGGGCCGGCCGGGGCGCTCGATCGACGGCGATGTACGCGACACGCGTGCGGTCGCGAAAGCCGCGGACGGCGTCGACGCGATCTGCCATACGGCAGCGCTGGTTGCGGTCTGGCAGTCGAATCGCGCCGATTTCGATGCGGTCAACGTCGGCGGCTTGCAGTCGGCGCTCGCCGCCGCGCGCACGCACCACATCCCGCGGCTCGTCTACACGTCGTCATTTCTGGCGCTGCCGCCGGCCGGCAGTCCGCAGGCCCTGACCGCGAACGACTATCAGCGCACGAAGGTCGCCGCGCGCGACGTGGCCAGGCGCGCCGCGGCGGACGGCGTGCCGATTGTGATCCTCTATCCCGGAGTGGTCTATGGGCCCGGACCGGTGACCGAGGGCAATCTGGTGGGCAGACTGATCGACGATCACCGGCGTGGGCGCCTGCCTGGCGTCGTAGGAATGGAGCGCCTCTGGTCGTTCAGCTTCGCTGAGGACGTTGCCGACGCGCACGTGCTAGCGCTGACCCATCCGTCGCCGGCGCGCGAGTACGTGGTCGGGGGCGTGAACGCGCCGCAGCAGACGATTTTCGAGTTCATGCGCGAGCGTGAAGGGCGTCCGCTGCCGCGTCGGCTGCCGTATTCAATTGCGACGGTCGGAGCGATGCTGATCGAAGCGTTCGCCGCGGTGAGCCGACGCCCGCCGCTCGTGACGCGAGGCGTCGTGGAGATTTTCCGCCACGACTGGCCGCTCGACAGCGGCGCGGCGGTGCGCGAGCTAGGCCTTCGCATGACGCCTCTTGCGGAAGGTTTGGCCCGCACCCTCGAGTCGCTGATCGCGCCCGCTCCGGGTCTTCGCTAGGGGCCGCCCTCAGGCCCGGCAATATTCCGGCAATTGTCTTGCACTCGTCGATCGCGGCTCCCTTAGCGACCAGGCATCTTGTCCAACTGTCCATTCTGCGGCGTGGCGTCGGAAGCTCCTCATGAAACCCAGGAAGCCTGCATTGCGGCGCTCAATGTCGAAATTGCACGCGTCCGAAGGATTCTCGACCAGGCCCCCCCGGTAGACGAAGCCCCGCCGTTCGGCGGGCCGCAGGAGTTGCAGAGCCAGGAATCAGACGCCGATATCTGCCCGGAAGGGGTCTGACCACCCGACCCCGGCCGTTTGCTGCACTGGCCGCCCGCTCGAGCCTGAGGACCCCGTCCTAACCGCGAGCCGCAACTCCCGTCTAATCACTCGGATGTCGCACACGGACGCCGCAGCCGTCGCACTGGCGCGCGACGGAGATAGCGAAGCTTTCCGGGCGCTCGTGGAACGCCACAGCCGTGCCGTCTACCGCCTCGCGTTGCGGATGACCGGCAACTGTCAGGACGCTGAGGATGTCGTCCAGGAGACGTTTCTTCGGGCGTACCGGCAGCTCGGCCGCTTCGAGTCGCGCGCCAATTTCAGTACGTGGGTGCATCGCATAGCCGTGAACTGCTCGATCGATGTGATACGCGCGAGGCGCCACCTCGAGACGGCGCACGAACCCGAGCATCTTGACGCGCTCGGACGGGATTCGGACCGGCGGCCGGAGCCGTCGCCCGAGCGGCTGCTGCTCAGCACGGAAGTGCACGAGCGCGTCGGCGCCGCGATGGGATCGCTTACGGCGATGGAGCGGGCGGCGTTTGTCCTGCGCCATTTCGAAGGACATTCGATCGACGAGATCAGCCGCGCACTCGGACTCAAGGCGAACGCGGCGAAGCACAGCGTCTTCAGGGCCGTCAGAAAAATGCGCGTCGCGCTCGAGCCGTTTGTTGAAGGGTAACTGAATGACTCACCTCTCCGACGACGAACTGGTCCTGCACTACTACGGCGAGCTGTCTTCCGCGGAGCAGGCGCGAACCGAGTCGCATCTGTCCGCGTGCCGCGACTGTCAGCAGGGATACGCACGGCTGCAACGTGTGATGGCGGCGGTGGACAGTTCGATGTTCGCCGACGCGCCCGCGGGGTTCGAGCGCACGGCGTGGGCGCGGCTAGAGCCGGCGCTCGGCGTTCGCCGCGGACGGCTGGCGTGGTTCGCGTGGTCGCCGGGCCTGGCGTGGGTCGCGGCGATCGTGCTGCTCGTCGCCGGAGCCTTCGCGGCCGGACGACTGACGCACCCGACCGCTCCCACGGCAACCATGTCGGCGCGCGCCGGGACCAACGAGGCGGCCAGACAGCGCGTCCTCCTCGTGGATCTTGGTGAACACCTCGATCAATCGCAGCGCGTCCTGGTCGAACTGGCCAGCGCCGAAGCCGACCCGCAGGGCCTCGACATCTCCAGGGAGCGGGATCGCGCGCAGCAGCTGCTGGCGGCAAACCGGCTGTATCGCCAGACGGCCGTCAACGCCGGCGATCCAGCGATGGCGTCGCTGCTCGAGGATCTCGAACGCGTGCTGGTCGACGTGGCGGCGGGCCCGGCAACGATGTCGAAGGGGGATCTCGATTCGATCCAGAAGCGAATCAGCGACAAGGCGCTGTTGTTCAAGGTGGGGGTGGTTTCCACACAGGTGCACGAGCGCGAGAGAGCGGCTTTTCGTGAGCGGCGTCCGCTCGATACGACCAAAGGTTGAGAGATGCATATGAAAATTCAGACTCTGACAATTCCGTTCGCGGCCGCTGCGCTGACGCTGGCCGCGGCCGTTCCATCGGCCGCGCAGTCGCGGTGGGGCTCCCTGCCAACGCCCCCGACGATGCCGGTGTTGCCGACGATGCCCGTGCTGCCCACGATGCCGGTCATGCCGACGCCGCCGGATCTTTCAAGCCTCTCGGCGCTCTCGAATCTCTCGTCGCTGTCGAATCTGTCGAGCCTCTCGACGCTGTCGAATCTCTCTGAGCTCTCGTCGCTCGCTTCGAGCGGCCAGATGGTGGACCAGGACGAGGCGGCGATCCGGGCGCGCGGTGCAGTGGATCGCGGCCGCGACGTCGCCCCGGATCAGGACGACCAGGACGACTCGGCGATGCGAGCCCGCAGCGCGGCAGATCGCGGCCGTGACGCGGCCGACCGCGAGCGCGAGCGCCAGGTGGCCGACGAGTTGAAAGCGATTTCGGCGGGCGATCGCGCCGATCGGCAGCGCGACCAGGCATCGCAGAACTATGACGCCGGGCAGAGCGAGCTCGACAGCGCGCACTGGGATCGGGCGATTGAGCGCTTCGACCGCGTCATCGACATGAAGGGATCGAAGGTCGACGCGGCGCTCTATTGGAAGGCGTACGCCGAGAGCCGGCTGGGCCAGAGACCCGAGGCGCTCGCGACAATCGCGGAGTTGAGCAAGGCGTATCCGAAGAGCCGGTATCTCGAGCAGGCGAAGGCGCTCGAGGTTGACGTCCGGCGCGACACGGGATCCCCGGTCCAGCCGCAGAACGAGAGCGACGACGATCTCAAGCTGATGGCCCTCAACGCGCTGCAGAACGACGCGCCGGACGAAGCAATCCCGATGCTGCAAAAGGTGCTGCAGGGGACGGGCTCACCCAAGCTGAAGGAGCGCGCGTTGTTCGTGCTCGCGCAGAGCGGCTCGCCGAAGGCGCGCGACGTCCTCGTCGGCATCGCGAAAGGCAGCGGCCTGCCGGACCTGCAGATCAAAGCGATCAGTTATCTGGGACTCTTCGGCGGCGCCGAGAGCCGCGCCGCGCTCGGCGACATCTACGCCTCGTCCCAGGACGTGGATCTCAAGAAGCGGATTCTCAGAGCGTTCATGGTCGCCGGCGAGCGGGATCGACTGCTGCACGCCGCGCAAAGCGAGCCGAACCCGGACCTCCGCGCCGAGGCGGTGCGGCAGCTAGGCGTCATGGGCGCGCACGAAGAGCTGTGGACGCTCTATCAGAAGGAGTCAAACGTCGACGTCAAGAAGCAGATCATCCGCGCGATGTTCGTCGGAGACGACGCGGCGCGGCTGATCGACCTGGCGAAGAGCGAGCAGAATCCCGACCTCCGGCTCCTGGCGGTCAGAAACCTGGGCCTGCTGCCAGGCAAGCAGACGTCTGACGCGTTGGTCAGCATGTATGCCGCCGACAACAGCGCCGATGTGCGCATGGCGGTCATTCAGGCGCTCTTCCTGCAGAACAACGCGGAAGCGCTCGTCGGTATCGCGCGCAAAGAGCAGAACCCGGAGATGAAGCGCGAGATCGTCCAGAAGCTCTCGCTGATGCACTCGAAAGCCGCCACGGATTATCTGTTGGAACTCTTGAACAAGTAGGAGGCGCTCATGACATCCGCCTCTCGCTCGACACGCATCGTCCTCATCGCGCTGCTTGCCGCGCTCGGATGCGCGCATCCCGCGGCAGCCCAGACCCCGCGCGTCGTGAACGGCCGCATCGAAGCCGCCTCGGGCGGCGCGCTCGACGCGACGTTCAAATCGATTGTGGCATCGTCATCGGACGCCGCGTGGATCGGGTACAGCGTGCCGCTCGTCGCGGGCCAGCGTCTCTGCTGCGACGGCGACACCTGGATCTCCGGAGACGTGGTGATGACGAACGGACGGCTCGCCGGCTGCACGCTCGAGCCGTCGCAGACATCCGAGCGCGCGTCCTCGAACGGCATCGTGATGAACAACCCCGTCCGGCTCGAAGGGCCGGAATCGTTCGACGTGCTGTTCCGGGTCGAGAATCGGGCGGTCGAGCGGATTCGCATCTTCTCGTCCGATTGCGAGATCGACGCGGGCGGCCGGACGATGCACTGGCTCGGCAGCGTCGATCCGGGCGCGTCGGTCGCGCTGTTGAGCGGCTTCGTCGCGAAGACCCAACAGCGGGGCGACCGGCTGACGGATAGTGCGATCGCGGCCATCGCCATGCACCGCGCGGACGCGGCCGACGCGGCGCTCGAGCAGCTCGCGTCGACCTCGAGTCCGGAGTTCGTGCGCGGCAAGGCCACGTTCTGGATGGGGATCGCGCGTGGGCATCGCGGCTTCGAGGACGTCACGCGGATCGCGCGCACCGACCCGAGCGCCTCGGTCCGCAAGCAGGCCATGTTCGCGCTATCGCGCAGCGGCGACGAGCAGGCGATCCCCGAGCTGATCCGCTTCGCGCGAGATGACGCGAGCCCCGCGGTTCGCGGCGAGGCGATTTTCTGGCTCGCGCAGAAAGCCGGCCAAAAGGCACAGGCGCAGATCACGTCTTCGATCGACAACGATCCGGACACCGATGTGAAAAAACGTGCCGTGTTCGCGCTGAGCCAGCTGCCGAAGGACCAGGGCGTGCCGCTGCTGATTCAGGTCGCGAAAACGAACAAGAATCCGGCGGTCCGCAAGCAGGCGATGTTCTGGCTGGGGCAGACAAAGGACCCCAGAGCACTTGATTTCTTCGCTGAAGTGCTCGGGAAGTAATTGGTGAAGTGGTGAGTTGGTGAA
>JBOGIZ010000357.1:0-4420 GCA_050747805.1 Vicinamibacterales bacterium
GCGGATCCACGGCCGTCGTCGATCCGCTCCCGTCGGCGTCGCGCCGGAACGGCTCGGGCTGATGTCCGAAGCTCAGGCCGCACGACGCGCCGACGGCGGCAAGCAGCTGCCGATCGCCGCGCGAATACGGCAGCTCGCTCTTCTTGTCCCCGAGCGCGAGAATGCCGCGGAGCGAGCCGTGGGCGCCGCGCATCGGCACGAGCAGCCGGAACCCGGCGTCGGCGAGCCAGTGCTGTTCGGTCTCGTCGAGGCGTCGCAGCACCGACGCCGGGTTCTCCGGCTCGACGTCGAGAGGCTCATCCGACGCGATGAGCAGCCGTACGAGCAGCGACGAACCCGCCAGTGCCCTTGCCGCACCGCTGACCGGCACGTACTGCGCTGTCTCCGGATCGCGCAGCAGCACGGTGATCGCGTCGACGTGGAGCGCCCGGTCGACGGCGGCAACGAGCGCGCCCGCCAAGCCGACGCTCGTGGTCACGCTCCGGGCGGACTGCATCACGTCCTGCAGGATCCGCTGCACATCGTACTGTTCGCGGAAGAACGTCCGATCGAGGTGGTCGAGCGTGCGCTGCCGGAGCGCGAGCGCCGCGCCAGTCACGGTCACGCCGGCGACGAGAGAGAGCGCGACGCGGCCCGAGACGAGATCGGCGACGGTCAGCAGCCGGTGGGTGTAGAGGAACCAGCATACCCAGAGCAGCGGCAGGCTGGCCAGCCCCAGGACCGTGTAGCGCGCCAGCGCGTATCGCAGCGCTGCGCGCATGATGACGCGCAGGTCGGCGACGCGAGCCACCAGCACGGCGTACGCCGTTGTGAAGGGCACCGACAGCAGCGCCGCGAAGACCAGCGTACGCACGGCGGCATCTACGGCCGGCCGGCCGGCGGCGGCGCGCCAGGTCGGGAGCGCATCGCGCACCACGACGTCGACGGCGATGGGGAGCAGGCCGGCGAGCAGCGCCCAGACAAACCGCATGACGCGGCGGCGGTCCTCGCTGTCGCCGGCGACCGCGCGCGCGATCAGGACCGGCGCGGCGGGGACCGTGAAACCGAAGAGAATCAGCCAGTAGGGGCCTTGGGCGTGTCCGCGCGCGAGCACATCGAAGGCTGCAACCGGCGGCAGCCCCTGGAGGGCCCGCAGATCGACGACGAGGTTGGCGACCGCGAGCACGCCCGCGGCCACCATGGCCGCCTGGGCCGCCCGAGTCGGCACGAGCAGGCGCCAGCCGCCCTCGGCGCGTGCGGGGAAGTCCCGCACGAACCACCAGAGAAAGACCGGTATCAGCAGATCGATGCGAACGTGCGCCGCGATCCAGGACACGCCGCCGAGCGGACCGCCTCGGACCGCCAGCGCGTCGCCGAACTCGCAGCCGGCCAGCAGCAGGAACGCGCCGAGCTCGACGCAGCGCGGATCCCCGGTGCCCCGCAGGCAAAGCGCCGCCCCGACCGCACCGTAGGTGCCGGCGATCGCGGCCAACACGATCGGCGAGACCGGCCCGGGCGCGATCGACCGCGAGGCGGCGGCCACGGTGACGGCGCACAGCGCAACAGCCAGTTTGCTGAGTCCGACGTAGACCGTCACGCGGGCGAGCGCGGCGGAAGAGCCGGAGGCCGGCATAGGAACGAGCAGAGTATACGGCCGTTGACGCGTCAGGCACTCAATGTCGACAGTCAACGTCCGGGCGCACGCTCGCGACCTGCAGCGACACGGTGATGCGTCCGACCTTTATCAGAGCGCGTGCAGAAATCTGCAGCGGGTCGAGTTGCGGTGCGCGTCCCGTCCGCTGACTCAGGATGACTGATCGAAGACGCCCGCCAGCTGCAGACTCGAGACGAACGAGCCGAAGCCGTGAAGCCACTCGCTCCATCGCGGCGGAGCCTCGCCGCACGTCATCTCGACGATGAACGAGTACTCGAACGGCCGGCCGGGAATCGGTCGGCTCTCGATCTTGGTCAGGTTGAGACCGAGCGTCGCGAGGTGGGCCAGTGCCCGACCGAGCGATCCGCACGTGTGCGGGAGCTCGAAGATGACGATCGCTTTTTGGCCGATCGCGCCTCCAGGCTCGTGCGCAGCCGACAAACGCAGGAACCGCGTCCAGTTCTCGTCGTGATCCTGAATGCCTTCGGCGAGGATTGCGGCGGCGTGCAGGTCGGCTGCCCGCCGGCTTGCGATGGCGGCCGCGCTTCGATCGGCCTCTCGCATGACGAGGTTCACCGCACCCGCCGTGTCGAAGACGGGAACGGCCGCCAGACCATGCGACTGGATGAAATGACGGCACTGATCGAGCGCGACGGGATGCGAGAGGACGCGCTTGATGTCGGACAACCGCGCCGACGGGTGCGCGATGAGCATGTGATCGATATGCACGCGGACCTCGGCACGCGCGGCGAGTCCGTACGTCATCAGCAGCTCATACGCGCGCGGGACGGTCCCGGCGAGGCTGTTCTCGACCGGTACGACGGCTTCGGCGGCTCGGCGCTCCCTGATCGCATCGAAGACGTCGGGCAGCGTCGGGCAGGGTAGCAGCGCGGCATCGCGGCCGACGAGCCGCCACGCCGCCTGCTCGCTGAACGCGCCTGGCTCGCCCTGATACGCGGCGTCGTAAACGTGGCGGTCGATGTCTTGCCGGCAACGGGCAAGCGGGCCGATCGCACGCGGGTCGGGTGGCAAACGGTTGTCGGTCATGCAACAGCTCCAGAAAAAGCAAAGGCCCGCGTCCCTTGCGGGAGGCGGGCCTTCGAAAAATTCACGCCGTGTGGTTAGGCCCGCCTCTCAGGTCTCCATAAAGAAACGAAACGCAAAGGTTGCGACGGCGCACACCCCCGCCCGCGTCGGGGCGAGGATGCGACGGGAAGCGGAGGTTCGCACGAGCATCGGTAGAATTACGCTACCCGCCACTCCGACGGATGTCAAGAGAGGTAGGCCGCGCCGCGGCCAGGCGACGCACGCCCTCGCGCAGCTCGCCTGGGTCGAGCGACGCGAAGCCGAGACGCATGTAGGGGCGAGAACGTCCATCGAGCGCGAAAGACGCGGCGGTCACGACCACCGCGCCCGCCCTGCGTGCCGCCGCCGCCCACGCGTCGACGTCGAGCGATTTCGCTTCGACCCACAGCGCAATCCCGCCAGCCGGTACCTCAAACGTCACCGAATCGTCGAGCGTGTCTCGAAGCGCGACGGCGAGCGTATCGCGCCGGAGCCGATACTCGCGGCGCGCGCGCCGGATGTGGCGCTGGATCTCTCCCTCTTCGAGCAGCTCGGCGACGGCATACTCGAGCACCTGATCTCCCTGGGTGTCGAGATGCGATCGCTGCGCCGCCAGCCGTTCGATGAGCGGCACAGGGCCAGCGACATACCCCAGACGCAGCGTTGGCGCCAGCACCTTGGAAAACGTACCGACGTACGCCACCACGCCCGCGCGATCGACACTCGCGAGCGGCAGCACCGGGCGGCCGTCGTAACGGAACTCATAGTCGTAGTCGTCCTCGATGATGGGGATCCGGCGAGTTCGAGCCAGCTCGAGCAGCCTCAACCGCCGCCCCGCGGACATCGTCACGGTCGTGGGAAATTGGTGATGCGGCGTGACGTAGATCGCGCGCACGGCGTGCCGCGCGATGGTCCGTTCCAGCGCGTCGATTCGAAGGCCGTCGCGATCCAGCGGGACGCCAACGACCCGCGCGCCGGCCAGCCGGAACGCCTCCCACGCGGACCGGTAGCCCAGGGCTTCGACCGCCACAGCGTCGCCGGGGCGAACGAGCGTCCGCGCGAGCAGCGAGAGCGCCATCTGGCTTCCGGCCGTGATGCAGACATTGGCTGGCCCGGCGGCGAGGCCGCGCGTCGACGCCAGCATCTGCGACACGGCTTTGCGCAGACGAGGATGTCCTTCGGGGCGGCCGTACGACAGCAGCGCGCGTCCGCGCCGTTGCATCGCCCGACGGAATGCGCGTCCAATGATGTCGGATGGCACGAGCCGAACGTCTGGTCGGCTGGGCGCGAATAGCAACGCGCCCGGCGGGACGTCGTAAGGCAGCTCCGCGTCCGGCACCGCGAGCATGTCGAAGCCCGGCCGCTCCGGGATGTCGTCCGCGATCCGCCGCCCCCGCGTCCGCCCGATCGGCGAATCGGGCAGATCGGTCGAGACGAACGTTCCGCGCGCACGTTGGGTGACGAGCCATCCCTGCGCCACGAGATCGTCGAACGCCGCGACGACGGTGAGGCGCTGCACGCCCAGCGCCCGGGCGAGACTGCGCGTTCCCGGCACCGCGTCGCCGGGCCGCAGGCGCCCGCGACGGATGTCGGCGCTGATCGCGTTGGCGATCTGCTGAAAGAGCGGCACCCCGGGCCGCCGCGACAGCGTAAACGAAACCTCCCAGCGCGCCATATCCAGCCTCCAGCCTCCAGCCTCCAGCCTCCAGCCTCCAGCCTCCA
>JBOGIZ010000358.1:0-1916 GCA_050747805.1 Vicinamibacterales bacterium
CCTCGAGCCTGCAGCTCGTCGAGAAGAACTTTCTCGTGAGCCCCGATTCGCACGACGCGGCGTTTTTCGACGAACCATCGTGGCGGCTGAAGAAGACCGGCAACGCCGCCAACGATTTCGGCGACTCGAACACGGTCGTGCAGTACGACGATCACTGGTGCGGCGCGCTCTTCGGGACCAACGCGATCGGCGGCAGCGGTTTCGTCATGGCCTACGCGCACTACGGCCGCGGCGTCATCATCTACGACGGGATCGATCGCGATCAGAACGCGAATCTCGCCTACCACCAATACGCGGCGCGGCAACTCCTGCTTCCGTTCCGGCCCGATCCGCTGCCCTGCACGCTGCGCCTCGCGCCGTTTGCGGTCACGACGGACGTCTCGCTGGTCCATCGCGAAATCGGCGCGGGTCAGACCGTCACGTATCCCTTGACGATCATCGGCGCCAAACCGGGTTTCGCCGGAACGGTGGCGCTCTCGATCGTCCCGCCGCAGGGCGCCGCGATCGACGGACATGTGGATCCCGTCAGTGTCTCGCTCGGGAAGACGGCGCCGGCGACGTTGACGGTTACCGCACCCGCGTCGCTGCCCACGCCGCTCACGTTCGGCGTGCGCGGCACGTCTGGAGGAGCGGCGGGCACGCTCTGTCTGACGATCGAAGGGCTGACGCGCGGGCATCTCACCGTGACGGCCGATCCGCCGCCAGCGGCGCCGCCGCCGGTGCGCAAGAACCTGCTCGTGATTCTCGATTTGTCGGGCTCGATGAAGCTCGCGCTCGGCAAGAGCACCCGCATCGCGACCGCGCGCCAGGTGCTGAAGGATCTCCTGACGCACGTCTCCGACGACACCAACGTCGGCCTGCGCGTCTACGGCGATCGCTACGGATCGAAAGACCCGCACACGTGCACGGATTCGCATCTCGCCGCGCCGGTGCAGCCGCTCGATCGCGCGGCGTTGACGAAACTGATCGATGCCGCGAAACCCCGCGGCGAGACGCCGCTCGTGTACTCGGTCATGCAGGCGATTTCTGACTTGAAGAGCGCCGGCGGCGGTTCGATCGTGCTCATCACCGACGGCGAAGAGAGCTGCGGCGGCAACTTCACCGCGGCCGCGGCGGCGCTGAAGCAATCCGGCCTCTCCTTCAAGCTCAACATCGTCGGATTCACGCTGACGGGCCCGCAGGCGCAGAAGTCGCTGAGCGGACTCGCCGGCAGCACGGGCGGCGCGTACTACGCCGCGAGCGATGGCCGCGCGCTCGAGCGCGCGCTCAACGCGACGATCGACACGTTCCCGTTCACGGTGACCGACGCGTCGGGCAAGACCGTCGCGCAAGGTGTGGCGGGTGACCGCGGCGTCGACTTGCCGGCCGGCGAGTACACGATCGCTGTCGACGCCGGAAGTCAGCACCTCACGCTGCCGCACGTCGCGGTCGTCGCCGGACAGCCGCTGAGCGTGCACATCGCGCGCACGGCGAACGGCTTCGTCCTGAACCGGTAGCCCGACTTACATGAAAGGACAATCCTCATGACTCGACTTGGACCCACCGTGCTGATCCTCGGCGTGTGTGCCGCACTGGTCGCCAGCCGTCCGGCTGCGGCCCAGACGGCCGCCTGTAAACCCTTGACTGACGCGATGCTCAAGGTCGTCACGACTCCGCACCACACGGTTCCGACCGATGGATCTCAGACCGAGACGATCGTCGCCGACAACACCTCGTACGTCCGGATCAATGGTGTGTGGCACAAGAGCCCGATGACGCCGCGGGATCAGCTTCAGCAGGAGCAGGAAAACATCAAGGACGCGAAGGTCTACACGTGTACCCAACTGCGATCCGAAACCGTCAACGGGATCGCGACGGTCGTCTACAAAGTGCACTCGGAGACGCCCGACGTCGGCACCTCCGACGGGACCATCTGG
>JBOGIZ010000359.1:0-2305 GCA_050747805.1 Vicinamibacterales bacterium
CGTTCCGCGTCGCCGACACGGTGATCATGGGCAATGCGCGGCTGTGGGCCGCGCTCGAAGAGCGTGAGCGACTGTACGCCCTCACGGAGATGAGCGACGCCGATGGGATGCGCCTTGGCGAGCTCGAGGGTCTCGTCGGTGAAGAAGACGGCTACACGGCAGAGAGCGACGCGGCGGTCCTGCTCGCCGGCCTCGACGTTCCTGTAACGCTGCATGACCGCAAGATGTCCGAGCTGCAGGGCGGACAAAAGGTCCGCGTGCTGCTGGCGCAGGCGCTGTTCGGCGGCCCGCAGGCGCTGCTCCTCGACGAGCCGACGAATCACCTCGATCTCGAGTCGATCCACTGGCTGCGCGATTTTCTCGTCCGCTACGAGGGCACGCTCATCGTCATCTCGCACGATCGCCACTTCCTCAACGCGGTGACGACGCATACGGCCGATATCGACTACCAGACGATCATCACCTATACCGGCGGCTACGACGACATGGTGGTGGCGAAGACGCAGATCCGCGCGAGCGTCGAAGCGGACAACGCCATGCGGGAAAAAAAGATCGCGCAGTTGAACGACTTCATCGCGCGGTTCTCCGCCGGCACGCGCTCGGCGCAGACGACGTCGCGCCGGAAGGAAGTGGAGCGGCTGCAGACGGCCGAGCTCGCGCGATCGAACATCCAGCGGCCGTACATCAATTTCAAAATGCTCCGGCCATCGGGACGCATGGCGATGGAGATCGCGGGCGTGTCGAGGGCCTTCGGGCACGGCACCGATCGGAACCAGGTCATCGACGGCTTCAGCGCGGTCGTCAACCGCGGCGAGAGAATCGTCATCGTCGGAAGAAACGGCGCCGGCAAGACGACGCTGCTCAAAGCGCTGCTGTCTGATGCTCCTGGAGTGATGCCGTCGCCGCACGATCTCGACTCGGGATCGGTGCGCTGGGGACACGAAGTCTCGGTGGGATATTTCCCGCAGGACACAACGGGCGTGATCCAGAAAGGCATGACCGCCGTCGATTGGCTGCACCAATTCGATCCCGAGGCCGCGCGCCAGGACATCCACGGTCTTCTGGGCCAGATGCTGTTCAGCGGGGACGAGGGCCTCAAGCCGACCGAGGCGCTCTCAGGCGGCGAAACGGCGCGTCTGCTGTTGTGCCGGATCATGCTGCAGAAGCCGAACGTGCTCGTGCTCGACGAGCCGACGAACCATCTCGATCTCGAGGCGATCAACGCGCTCAACATCGCGTTCCAGAAGTTCGAGGGCACGATCCTGCTCGTCACGCACGATCAGGACCTGCTCGAAGAAGTGGCCACCCGCGTCTGGCTGCTCGAACCCGGCACGCTCACCGACTTCAAGGGCACGTACGAAGAGCTGTCGATGGCGACCCGCTAAAAGCCCTCGCCCCGGCAGCACTCGACGGCCGAACAGCGGTACTTCCGGCTCGGGCGAGTCGCCGACGGGCGCACGCTCATGGTGGCCTACACGCTCAGGAGAAGTGGCGATGCCGAAACGATCCGGATCATCAGCGCGCGGCGGGCGAGCCGCCGCGAACGGGCGGCGTACGGCGCGACGGATTGACTACTCGGACATTCCGGAGGCTTCGCCCGAACAGCTCAAGACGATGCGGCGCGTGGGGCGGCCGCCGCTCGGGGACGAGCCGCGCCGATTGATCGCCATCCGCGTGGATCCGAGCGTGCTCGAGTCGTTCCGCAAGGAAGCGCTCCGCCGACGCGTCGGATACCAGACACTGATCAATGAGGTGCTCGCGGAACACGCGCGCAAGGGCGTCGCGTAGCAGCCTTCGCTGACTGGCCGCTCGCGTCGCGAGAACCGGCCATCCCTGCGGCGTTCGTCGTTACCGATCGACGCCAGACCGCGAGGAGCGTCGCGATCAGCACCTCAAGAGGCAGGCTTGCGGAACATCGCCGACTGGGTTCCAACCTCCGCGCCATTCTCGAACACGGTCGCGCGAATCGTGTAGGAGCCCGCGCCGAGTCCCTGGATCGGCAGACTGGCGGCCGCGACTCGGGTCGCGCTCGAGGCCGATGGCGTGACCTCGTCCGTCGCGATCGCGGCATTCGTGTCGGATTGAAGCAGCTGGAATCGGACCTGCAGACCGCCGTTGCTTCCCGACCCGTCCGGATACAGCTCCAGCCGGACGACGAGCGTGCGGACATCGCGTGGAAGCGTGTCCAACGTGACGAATTTCGAGGTGCCGCGCGAATCTGTAAACGCGGTGAGCAGATCGCTCCTGAGGTAACTCCCGGTTCGCGTGAGCGCGGCCGACACGGGCTTCTCGACGCTGCCGATAT
>JBOGIZ010000360.1:0-4070 GCA_050747805.1 Vicinamibacterales bacterium
CGCGAACCCTACCCGCGGCGCGAGACTGGCTCCCTCGTCCGCGAGGCGCTGATTCTCGTAGCGCAGCCCGACATCCACCGTCAGGTTCGGCCGCAGCGTCCAACGATCCTGGATAAATCCGGCGTACGTCCGGTTGCCCGCGACGATGGTCGGCACGGTGTCGAAGTCGAGGCGCTCGAGCAGCGTCCCATCCGTGGCGACGATGCTCACGGGGCGCGCAGTGTAATCCAGCCGGCTGACGACGTCGTTGACGTCGGCGCCGGCCTGGAGATCGTGCGACTGGCCGAAGAGATGCGCCGTATGGAAATTGTAGGTTTCCGACGCCTCGAGACGCCCGGACCGCCGGTGCTCGGTCACGAAATAGTTGCCGCTCTCCCCGGTCGGCGAGACGATTTCTTCGCCCGTGCCCTGTCCGGAGATGTCCGTCGCGAACGTCCGCCAGCCCACGGACGAGACGAGCACGCCGCGGCCAACCTGATACGTGTCGCGAGCCGTCAGCATCAGATCGCGCCGGGAGTCGTTCGGCGTGGCCGGCTGTGGATGAAAGACGTCGAGGCCGATGTAGCGATCGCGCTGAGGGAAGTAGCCGGAGGTCAATGTTTCGCGATGGCGCGTCGTGCTGTTGATGTCGAGCTGCTCGAGATAGCTCTGGGACTGGGTGGTCGTTTCATTCGACGGATAGGTCAGCCCGCGAACTTGCGTGTGCTCGATCTCGTAGGCGACCGACTGCGACAGGAATACGCGGCCGGAAACAATCGGTCCGCTCAAATACGAATGCGGCGTGTCATCGGCGATCCCGACGAGCCGCCGTCCGACGAATCGTGGATCCGGCAGGAAGTCGTTCAGCTCGAAGTGCCAGGCGTTCCCGCCCGGCCGCGTTTCGATCGTCGTCAGTCCGCCGGTGAACTGTCCGTATTGCGCGGAGTACGGGTGCAGGAAGACTTGAACACCCTGCACCGAATCAACGGGCAGATTGAGCCGGAAGCTGCCGGTGCCCGGATCGACGGCATTCAGACCGTTCACGAGCAGCGCGCTCGCCTGTTCGCCCGATCCCTTCATCGTGAGGTCGCCGGCCAGCGACTTCATGACGCCCGCGAGCGCCGGCAGCGCGTCCTCCACGCGGACCGCAGCTATGGGAAGACGCTGGAGCAACTCGCGCGGCGCGCTGCTTGTTGGAATCGATGCCCCAGCCGAAACGTCGGTGGAGTCGGGCGCAGCAGCGGTGACCGTCACCCCCTGGCTCACGCGCGCGATGGCCAGCGTCACGCGCACATCAGTGACGGCGCCCGACGTCAGCACCACGTGAGATTTGTCGAACGGGTCGAATCCTTGGAGCTCGACGCGTACGCGATATGCGCCCGGCACCGCGGGCCCGAACGTGGCGACGCCGTTCGCATCCGTAATCGCGTTCACGGCGAGCGCGCCAGTGGACGACGGCGTCAGCAGGCACGTCGCGCCGGGCACAGGGTAATTCTGTGAATCGACGACGAGAATCCGGAGCGTGGAAGACGCGGGAGCCGGCAGTCGCTGGCCCGCTCTGGCCTGGCCGGCGCCGATGGCGCTCACAGCGGCCACGCAGAGTCCGACGACCGCGCAGCGAAAACCTTCGGAAAACGGCATGTCAGAAGCCGTTTATTATTTTACTGCGACAAAACGATGGCGAAACGAAGAATCCGAGGGGCGATGCCCCTCGGATCGGAGGTGAGACTAGACTCGCGCTACCGCTCGCGGCCGGTCGTGGCCACCGGGTTGAACTCGTTGCGAACGGCCATCAAGAACGGTTCTGCCTGGGCAGGCGGTCGCACCGACGCGGTGACGAGAATCGCCCGTGGGGTGACGCTGTCGCCGTACAAGTTGCGGTTCGCATCCGTGTCCGGTCCGAGCACGCCGCCCGACAGGTCGATCCCGGCAAAGACGCCGTGAGACCGTGAATACGTGAGAATCTCAGCCGACATCTGCGCGTCCGTCGATGCGGCGGCCGCCCGTCCGACCGGACCGGCAGCGACCGACGCGCCGGCGCCGAGCGAGACCTTGTCCTGGAGCAGCTTGTTCATGCCTTCATGATTCATCACGAGCAGGACGAGATCGACCTCTTCAGCGCCGATCTGAAAGCCCCAGCTGCCCTTTTCCAAGCGCATGAACGCGGGGGCCGTCCAACCGGCGGCCCTGCGGCACGTCACGACACCCTTTCCGTATTCGCCGCCGATGCCGAAAGCGGCCTTCTTGAGCGACGGTACGACAATCACGCACGCCGCTTTGTTCCAGATGTCCTGCGGGATGCTGTCGGGCGAACCCCGCATCGCGTTGAGGACGCCCGCCGCCGCGTGCAGGCGATCCGCCTCGGCTGGAGTGGGCGAGGCCTCGGCCACGGCGAACCCGCCAAGCACCAGGGCCGCCACGAGACTTGCGATTTTCATAGGCATCTGCACTCCTGAATTCCTTGTTAGTTCCGCTCCACGTGTGCTCAATGCAGTCCATGTGCCCGGCGCTCAATTCGCGATTTGCGCGGCAATTCCGGCGATCGACTGCGCACCGTGACTCATCTGCCGGGCTGACGCGCGCCGATGGGTATTTCTTTGCGCACTCTCCTGGCATACCGACTGCACTTGCGAAGGGAGATGCCCCACTGGCGCTCTTATCGCGATCGCAGAGCGCGGCCGCGCGGCGCCGCGTCTGGCGAACCCTGCCGATCCGAGCTCGTCGATCGCATTCTCGCGCACTATCGCGAAATGCCCGGGCTGGCGCTGCGACTCGGGGACGCGGCTGGACTCCTCGGTGTGGGGCAGCACATCTGCGAAATCGTCCTCGCCGATCTGGTGCGCGAGGGACGTCTCCGCATCGGCACCGGCGGTTCGTACCTCGGATAGCATCTGCGCAAACCCGCGACGGCCGCGCTCGCCTGATCGATACGGAAGGCTTCAACGCCCGTGTCGAAGGGAGTACGATGCGGCGCGTGACGTCCGGCGCATTCGAATCGCTGTTCGGGGCCGCGCCTGATGTCGTCGCCGATGCGCCCGGCCGCGTCAACCTCCTCGGCGAGCACACCGATTATCACCGCGGATTCGTCCTCCCGATGATCACGCCCGAGCGGACGCGATGCGACCTGCGGGCCCGGACGGATCGACGCGTACGCGCGTGGAGCGCCGCGTACCCGCAGGCGCTGATCGAATACGAGTTGGGTTCAGAACAGCCGCGCCGCGATTGGGCCGACTATCTGCGTGGCGTCACGCGAACGCTCGCCGCCGGCCACGCGTCGATCGGCGGGTTTGACGTACGCATCGATTCGGACGTCCCCGTCGGTGCGGGGTTGTCGTCGAGTGCCGCGCTCGAAGTCAGCCTCGTGCGCGCGCTGCGGAGCCGCTTCGCGCTCGACTTGGACGACGTCGAGGTGGCCATGGCCGCGCACACGGCGGAAACGGAGTTCGTGGGCGCGCCGGTCGGACTCATGGACCAGATGGCCGCGAGTATCGGTCGTCCGCGCCACGCGCTCTTCCTCGATACCCGCTCGCTCGACTACGCGCACATCCCCTGGATCGCCGCTGCCGATCTGGCCGCGATCGATTCTGCGATCCCGCACGCCCACGCGACCGGAGCGTACTCCGAGCGTCGGCAGCAATCGTTTGCAGCCGCGGAGCGCCTCGGCCTCACGGCGCTCGGCGGCGCCGGCCTCGACGACATTCCGCGAATTGAACGTCTGCCGGATCCGCTTGATCGCCGCGCGCGGCATGTGGTCACCGAAAACGCCCGCGTCCTCGCCGGCGTCGACGCGCTCCGAGCGGGCGACGCCGCCGCGCTCGGCCGCCTGTTCAATGCGTCGCACGCGTCGCTGCGCGACGACTACGACGTGTCGCTGCCCGACATCGACGCGCTCGTGCGGCTCGCCCAGCAGGACCCGTCGGTCTACGGCGCTCGCCTCACGGGCGGCGGCTTCGGAGGGTCGGTGATCGTCATCGCGCGCGCGGGCGAGGCCGCGGACGCAGCCCGCCGCGTGACGAGCGCCTACTCCGCCCTCACCGGCCGAGAGGGCCGCGCATTTCTTCTTTAATCCGAGGGGCGTCGCCCCTCGGACT
>JBOGIZ010000361.1:0-2273 GCA_050747805.1 Vicinamibacterales bacterium
GCCGCGCCGGTGCAGCACGACGACGCGCCGTCCGGACAGGTCGCCGGCGTCGGTGGCCGCGGTCGTTTCGATCACGACCGCGATCCCCTCGCCGACGAGCGGCGACGCGCGCATCGCGCTGGCGACGATCGGATCGCCGTCACTCCGAACATATGCCGCGCTCGCCGCGGCCGTCAGGCGCGCGGCAACATCGATCGAGACGGGTTCGAGCTCAGGCGCCTCCGGCAGCGATGGCGCGGGCGCCTCATCGGCCGAGGGTTCCGGAGCGCTGCCCATCACGATGCCAGCGGTGCGCGCATCGGTCAGAAACGACGTCAAGCGATCGCGTTCGCCGAGCGTTGCGGCGACGCGGAACAGACGCCGCACGAGCGGCGCGATGACGAGCGCTTCGGCCGTGTCGCGCGCGACGAGGGTCACCGCGTGGACCGTGCGCCGCTGGCCGATGCGATCCACACGTCCGATCCGCTGCTCCAACCGAGCAGGATTCCATGGCAGCTCGAAATTGACGACCACACGGCAGCGCTCGTGGAGATTCAGCCCGCAGGACGCGGCGTCGGTGGCAAGCAGGACACCGCCGTGCGCGTTGAAACGCTGTTGCAGCGTCACCCGCTCGCTGGCCGGAAGGCCGCCATGGAGCTGCAACGCGCCTTCAACAAGCGACGAAAGCCGCACGAGCGTGTCGCGGTATTCGGTGAAGATGATGACCGGCTCACCGTTGACTCGGCGGAGGAAGCGCCGGAGCCAGTCTATTTTCGACTCGGTGCTCGCGGCGCGCGTGGCGCATTCGATCAGGCGCCGAAGCGTCATATGTTCCCGGTCGGCATCGCGCAAACCTGGAGCGCCGAGCGTGGCGTCCGGCACCGCATCGTCACGCTCGAGTCCATCATCGTCGTCAAGAAGCGAGAGTTGGCGCGCCTGCGGCGTTCGGCCTTGCAGCAAGTGCAACCGGCGCACGAGCGACTCCAGCGCCGCCGCCGCCGACGAGAGCGCACGTTTCCGAAGGATGGTCATCGCGAGCCGCGCCGAGTCACCGTCCCCGCCAGATTCGCGCCACACCTCGCGCGTGTACCGCTCGAGCGATCGCTGCAGCCGCTGCTCACGGTCCGTGAGTGCAATCGTTGCAAACCGATGACGACGCCGGCGCCGGTCGCCGATATCGCGGCGCGACCGCCGAAAGAGGATCGGCGGCTCCGGTCCGCCCCCGCCGAGAGTCACGATTGAACGAAACCCGGAGAGATCTCCAGAGTAGGGTGTGGCCGTCAGGGCTGCGACCACCCGCGCACGCGCCGCGATTCGCTCGACGATCGCGTGGCGATCCGTCGGAGCCGCTGCCGTGTGCGCCTCGTCCACGATGAGCACGTCCCACGTCACCGTGTCGAGCGACGAGGCGAGATCGGGTCGCTTCAGGAAGTCGATCGAGGCCAGATAGAGCCCTGGTGGCGTCCACGGGCTCATGTCGGCGGGAAGCGCCGCGAGCGATCGGCGAAGCCAGGCGGCGTCGGCGATGATGGGCTCCATTCCGAACAGTCTGCGCAGCTCCGATTCCCACTGCCGCCGCACGCCGGCCGGCACGGCCGCGAGCATGCGGGCGTCGGGCCGCCGGGCGAGACAGTCGGCTGCGATCCAGCCCGCCTGGATGGTCTTTCCAAGTCCGACGTCGTCCGCCAGAAGGACGCGGAAGGCGCCGCGCGCGACGGCAATGGCCGGCGCCAGCTGATACGGAAGGATGTCAGCCCTTGAGATGACGCGCGGAGTATCCGGGGTCAGCTCTCCGCTTGCGATCGTGGCCACGACGCGACGCCATCGGCGCAGGCGCACGACCTTCAGTCCGCGCCGCTGACCTTCTTGTACTGGAACTGGACGGTCAAACGGCCAGAGCAGGACCGACCCGCGCGAGCTGGCGGTGTCAGACAGATAGAGCGTGCGGCAGTCCGTGTGCGCCACGGCGGCATCGACGCGCCAGCGGCCGCCGCGCACGCTCACCCGCGCGCCTGGTTCGACGCCGGATGGCAGGGGCTGCACCTCCGCCGACGACATCGATTCGCAGATCTCGCGATCGTCGATCGTTTTTACGGGCATTCGAGCGCACGCGACAGTGCGCCGCCCGGAAGGGGCAAACCGTGTGCCGCGGGTCTCTCGCCGAGCGCGCCGAGAGCGGAGAGCGCAGAGGGACGTCGGGCGAGCCGCGCGTTGCGCGGCCGGCGTTCGAGAGAGAGAGCAAACGCAGGTCGGACCAGGAACAGTAATCGACCTGCGTTTGCCCTCTCTCTCGG
>JBOGIZ010000362.1:0-3351 GCA_050747805.1 Vicinamibacterales bacterium
GTTCGAGCGCGTGCGTCGTGCGCGATTTCGCCGCACGATTGAGCTCGCCGCGCGCTCGCGGTTCTACGGCGACGCCTTCCGCCGGCTCGGCATCGATCCGCGCCGTGTGAGCCATCCATCCGATCTCGGCGACTTCTTCACGACCGGCGAGGATCTCCGCCAGAACGGTCCGGACGCGTTCATCGTCGGACGCGCCGACACGGCGTTCGAAACGACGGGGACGACGTCGCCGCTGCCCAAGCGCGTGTATTTCTCGAATCGAGAACTCGACGCGATGGGATCGTCGAGCGCTGCGGCGCTGCACCTGCTCGGCGTGCGGCGCGAGGATCGCGTCGTCAGCGCGTTCGACTGCTCGTTCTGGGTGTCGCCGGCGGTGGCGCGTTCGGCGCTGCAGTACATCGGCTGCTTCCATGTCGAAGCGGGGAAGATCGCGCCGGCCGAGTTCTACGACCGGGCGCACGCGTATCAGCCGACGATTCTCTTCGGCGAGCCGTCGTGGATCGTGCGGCTCTCCGAGATTGCCGCGGCGCGCGGCGCGTGGCCGCTGAAGCTGCTGCTGGCAGGCGGCGAAAACATCGCCGAGACCGCGCGGCGCGAAATCGAGCGCGTCTGGCGGGCGCCGCTCTATCTCAATTACGGTCAGACCGAAGCGTTCGGGTCCCTCGGACTCGAATGCCGTGAGCGGCAGGGCTACCACCGGAACGATCTGCATTTCCTGTTCGAAATCGATCGCCCCGACGCCTCGGGCGCCGGCGAGCTCGTCTACACCACACTCACGCGCGAGGTCATGCCGCTGGTGCGCTATCGCGCGAGCGACATCACGCGGTTGATCGAGGAGCCGTGCGGATGCGGCCTGTTCGTCAAGCGCATCGAGAAGATCCGCGCGCGCGCCGATGAAATGGTCGTGTGCGGCATGGGCAACGTCGGCCCCTGGGTGTTCGAGGAGCTGCTGCGCGGGATCGTCGAGCCGGGCGCCGACTGGCAGGCGACACTCGGTCACAGTGGACAGCGCGACACGATGGAGCTGCGCATCGAGACGGCAGGCTCGGATGGCGATGCGCTCGAACGCGCGGTGTTCGCCAGTCTCCGGGAGCGTTTTCCCGACTTCTGGAAGAATTTCGAGATGCGCCTCTACGAACTTCGGGTCACGCCGGTGCCGCGCGGCACGCTTCGCACCGGGCGCAAGCTGCGGCGGATCCTCGACGCGCGGCAGCTCGCAGCGGCTGCGCGGTAGCGGGAACGCTCGCCGCGGGCAAGGCGATCCGGCATTGTCGCCGACCTAACCCGGCCGAGCTTGCGGCAGACCGTCGACACGACGTACACTGCCGCCGTTCTCCCCAACAAGCGTTTCTGGCAATATCGATGTCGAACGACGGCGTCCAATCGGGCGCGCGTGTCGTGTGGTGTCTTCGGCGCCGCACGGCCGACGTGCGTTGTATGCTCTTCGCGGCAGGCATGCCGATCGAAGTGCTCGTTCTGCACGACAAGGACGTCGTCCTGACGGAGATCTTTCAGGAAGAATGGATGGCGCTGACCTGGGCCCGCGCGTACGCCGAGCGGCTTCGTGCGCAGGGATGGAAAGACGTGCCCGCGACGGCTTCCTAACGCAACACGATCGCCGCGGCGGTCCAGAGCAGCACGGCCAGCGCCGACGCGAGCGTGAGATCCTTCCACAGCGGCGGCGCGCTTTCGACCGGCGCGTCGGGGAACTCGAGGCCGATGAGCCGCGGCTCCGTTTTCCAGCGTTCAATCGTCCACTCGTCGGATTTCTTTGTGCGCACCAGATCCTCCGGTCAGCGTCAGGTGTGTCCTTACAAGATTGCCGCCAGGTCGCCGCTTCGGTTTTGCTCATGAAAAGAAGAGGCGGTCTGGCAGAAAGCGCAGGTTTCCGGACGCAACCGTACGGAAGAGCTACAGTACGGCCGGGGGCGAGTGCGGGCCGCGCTATCGGTCGGAAGCCTCCCCGTCGGGTGAATCGGCGTAGACTGAGAGCGCCAGACGCCGGCCGATCGACCCGTTGTGCGAGGTGTCCGTGCGCCCGATCATCCTGTCCGTTGTTTTTCTCGGCGCCATCGGCGCCGGCGTACTCGCGGCCCAGCAGACGCCATCCGCGCCGCAGCAGCCTCCCCGGTTCCGCGGCGGCACGAACCTCGTGCAGGTCGACGTGTTCGCAAGCCGCGGCGGCGCGCCCGTGCAGGATCTGAAGGCGAATGATTTCGAAGTCCTCGAGGATGGCAAGCCGCAAACCATCGACAGCTTCCAGCACATCGTCGTCGAGTCCGGACCCGAGAGCGAACGGGTCGAACCGAACTCCGTGCAGCAGGCGGTGCAGGAAGCCGGCGACCCGCATCGCCGCGTGTTCGTCGTGTTTCTCGACACCGAGAACGTCGACGTCGTGGGTTCGCACGACATCCGGCAGCCTCTCATCGACCTGCTGACCCGGGTGGTCGGCACCGACGATCTCGTGGGCGTGATGACGCCCACGATGGCGGCCGATCAGATCACGTTCGGGCGCAAGACGCAGGTGATTGAAGAAGCGTTGACCAAGAACTGGATCTGGGGCCGGCAGGGACAGCTGCAGCTCGATGAACGGGAGCAGATGTATGCGGACTGCTTTCCACCCACCCGCCAGACGGAAGGGTACCCATCCGATCTGGCGAAAGAGCTCATCGCGCGGCGCCGCGAGCGGCTTGCGCTCGACAGTCTGCGCGATCTCGTGCGGTACATGTCAAGTATTCGCGAAGGACGGACAGCCGTCATCGCGGTGACACCGGGATGGACCCTCTTCAAGCCCGATGAGAACATCACGACCGAGCGCAAGTACCCGACGGGCCAGAACGCCGATCCGCTCCCCGGGACGCCGCCTCCCGTCGGCGTCGGTCCGGGCGGCACGCTGACCACGAAAAGCGCGGATCCGGCGGCCCTTGGCAATCGCACGGAATGCGACGGCGATCGCATGTCGATGGCGATGATGGACGACGATCAGTATTTCCACCAGATCGTCGGCGAGGCGAATCGATCCAACGTCAGCTTCTATCCGATCGATCCGCGCGGCCTCGTCGCATTTGCGAGCCCGATCGGTCCCGATACCCCGCTGACGCCCGCCGCCGACAGCGCCCTGCTGCATACGCAGACGGAGTCGCTTCGCATACTGGCGCTCAATACCGACGGCATCGCGCTCGTGAACAGCAACAACCTGTCGGCCGAGCTGCGGCGCGTGTCCGACGATCTTACGTCGTACTATCTTCTGGGCTACGTCTCGACGAATCAGAAACTTGACGGCAAGTTCCGGACGATTACGGTGCGGGTGAAACAGCCTTGCATCGCCGTGCGCGCCCGCCGAGGCTATCT
>JBOGIZ010000363.1:0-1646 GCA_050747805.1 Vicinamibacterales bacterium
CCTTGAATAGCTCCACGGTGATCGGACCTGCGGAGGTGTCGATGACGACGACGGGGTTGCCGGGAGCCGGTTGGATGGCGGCCGTCGCCGCCGGCGTTTGCAAGAGAAACCCAAGGATATTGACGAGCAGCAGCATCATGTGACCGGCGCGGGACTACGCCCGGGAGCGAACAACCGCTGCCCGGACTCGCCCACGCGCCCAAAAGGTTGTGATCGACGATTCAAGCGAATGGATCTTCGATGTTAGTGGGACGGCCCGCGGCCGTCAACGCGTGCGCTAGAATTGGAATCTTCGCCGGAGGCGACGCATGGTCACCGAACTCGAAAGCGAACAGCGTGAACTGGCTGATTACATTCGCGCCGGCTCGACGCGGGGCCCACAGTGCTTCGGCAGTTATTTCGACGAACGCGGAGGGTCGTGCGCGCTCGGCGCGGTGTACGACGCCGTGTATCACCTGCCACGCGAACACGGGAAGCTGATTCCGGATCATCTCGAGAGGCTGTTTCGATGCCTCGACGAAGTGACGAAACGCTGCCCACAAGAAGGATGCATCAAACGATTGCCGCTCGCTCCGATGCTCGTTCATTTGAACGACGATCATCGCTGGTCGCGAGAGCAAATTGCTGACTGGCTGACGGCAGATAACGCATAACCGTTTAACTCGCAATTGGTGAATTCGTGAATTGGTGAAGTGGTGAGTTGAGTCGGCGAATTGCGGGCCAGCCCATTCGAGCGCCTGCGACAATCCACCAATTCAATTCACCAACTCACCACTTCACCAACTCACCAATTGGAAGCAAGGCTTCCCATGTCCTTCCTCGATCGCTTCAAGCTCCAACCCAAGTACAAGTCCGCCGACCCCGAGATTCGCCTGGCCGCCGTCGAGGAGCTGGGCGCGAGCGAGGAAGACCTCGCGCTCGTGGCCGCGCTTGCGCGCGAGGATCCCGACCCGCGAGTGCGCCGCGCGGCTGCCGCGCGAAGCCAGGACGTGGCCTTGCTGGCATCCCTGGCGGTCAGCGACGCCGATGAGGCGCTGCGAATCGAAGTCGCGGATCGCCTCGGATCGATCGCCTCGTCAAACGACGCCGGCGCGGCGATGCTCGCGATCAGCGCCCTGTCGGAGCCGAAACAGCTCAGCACGCTGGCGAAAAGCGCCCTCTTGGACGCCGTGCGCCTCGAAGCGGTCGGCCGCTTGACGGATCTCAAGAGCCTCAGCTCGGTGGCCCGGCACGCCGACGATCCGAAGGTCGCCGCGATCGCCGTCGACCGGGTGCAGGACCCGGCGGAGCTGCTCGCGATCGCCGCGCGCACCGACCACAAGGACGCCGGCATCGCGGCGCTCGAGCGCGCGGTATCGATCGGCGCTGCGGATCGCGATACGCTGGAGGATCTCTTCAATCGAGCGAAGAACAAATCGGTTGCGAAACGGGCGCGTGCAATGGTGCAGACGATGGACGAAGCGGAGGCCGCCCGAAAGGCGGCCATCGAGGAACACGAACAGAAGCTCGCGGCCGCGCTCGCGCGCGTCGAGGCGATCGGGGCCTCTCCGGTCGGCGACGGCTCGGTGGAGATCGACGCATCAGAGGCCGAATGGCGGCAGCTGGTGTCGGAGCCCGGGTTCGAACTGTCTGCCGATGACGAGGCG
>JBOGIZ010000364.1:0-2155 GCA_050747805.1 Vicinamibacterales bacterium
GGCGCGCGCCGGCGATCTCTGGGCCGACATGCCGCAGCGAAAGCAGCCGCTCGCGCCCGCGATCGAGCGTCTTCGAGCGCTCCGGTCCGCGGCGGATCTTCCGGCGCCCCGCAAGCCACGCCGATCAGGCCGATCCGGCCGCGCGCTCGAAGTGTGAGCCGCCTGGACATAGCGAGCGGCCAGTCAATTGCCAACGACTCAATTCCCAACTACCCAAGGCGACCGGATCCAATCGACACGTCAACGCCGGACGCCTTGTGGAGTTGGGAGTTGCGTCCTTGGAAGTTGACACGCGTCAGCCCCGGATCACTCGGAGCGGAGCGCTTCCATCGGGTCCTGCATGGCCGCACGCCACGCCGGCAACGAGCTGGCGACACCCCCGACGACGAGGAAGAGAGCCGCGACGACGACGAAGCTTGTCAGATCGTCGCCTTTCACCTGGTAGAGCAGGTCTGCGAGCCACCGAGTCATCAGCAGCGACCCGCCGAGTCCCACCGCCAGCCCGATCGCAGTGAGCGCGACGCCTTGGCGCAGGAACTGCCGAAAGATCTGTCCGCGTCCGGCGCCCAGCGCGACGCGCGTGCCGATTTCCTGTCGTCGGCCGGTGACGACGAATGACAACAGGCCGTACAGCCCGACCGCCGCCAACGCGGCGCCCACCACCGCGAGTGTGGCGAACAGCAGCGCGTCGAAACGCGAGGTCGCCGTCGTCGCGCTGACGATGTCCTCCACCGTCCGCAGCTGCAGGACCCGTTGGCCGGGGTCGACGTCCGCCACAGCGGCGCGCAGGCTCGCGGCGAAGCCGGCCGACGTCTCGCCTTTGACGATCCAGGTGATCGACGACGCGAACCCGACCCCTTGCTCGATGGGCACAAACACCGTGGGCGAGGGCGTATGGGTCAGCGCCCGATCCTTCGTGTCCGTGACCACGCCGACGATCTCACGCGGGGCGTCGGGCGCGCGAGCGCTGGCGGAGCGCCGGCCGCGGTACGTGCCGATGAGCACCCGATCGCCGAGTGCCCCACCACCCGGCCACCAGGTGCGGGCCAGCGTCTCGTTGATCAGCGCGACGGGCTGCGCCCCACTGGCATCCGCCGCGGTCAATGGCCGGCCGCGGTGGAGCGAAATACCGAGCACGTCGAAATAATTCGCGGTCACCGCCCGAATCTCCATCCCACCGATGCTCTGCTCGGGGTGTCCGGCGCGCTCGGTCGGCATGTTGTTCCACCCCGCCAACGGCACGACGTTCGTGGCGGCGACCGCGGCGACGCCGGGAATCTGCTGCAGTCGACTGGCGACGGAGCGGACGAAGTTCAGGCGATCGGCGCCGGCGGGATGCCTGTCGAGCGGCGTCACGAACGTCAGGAGACCGTGTGGGTCGAAGCCAAGCCGCTGTTGCCCGAGCTGGTAGAGGCTGTGGATGAGCAGGGCCGCGCCCACCAGCAGGATCGCCGACAGCGCCACCTCTGCCACGACGAGCACGTTGCGTGTACGACCGCGTATGCCGCCCTGGCCGGCGGTGCGGCTCGTCGATCGGAGCGCCTGCTGCACATTCAACCGCCGGGCCACGGCGAGCGGCACGAGCGTGAGGAGCAGCGCGGTCGCGATGACGATCGCCAGCGCAAACAGGAGCACGTCGCCATTGACGCGGATGGGTGTCGCCGCCGGCACCTGAAATGGAATCCACGCGACGAGTCCCGAGACCAACCCGTACGCGGCGCCGATGCTCGCGGCGCCGCCGAGCGCGGCCAGGACCAGGTTCTCCACGAAGAACTGCGCGAACAGGCGCTGCTGCCCGCTGCCGAGCGCGACACGGACCGCGATCTCCGTTCCGCGCGCCGCGAATCGCGTCATGAGCAGCATGGCGAGATTCACACACGCGAGAAGCAACAGCAGTCCGGTGGCGCCGAACAGAAGCAGGAGATGCGCGCGGACGTCGCCGACGAGCGCCGACTGCATGCCTCGGACGATGACCCCCTTCATGGTCAGATTCTCGTCGGCCTCCCGGAGCCGGCCGGTCAGGCCCGATACGGCAGCCTGCGCTGCCGCCAGGCTCACGCCGTCGTGCAGCCGTGCGACGACGCTCGTGTTGGCGCCACGGTCGGTTGGCCCGCCGGTCGGATGCAGCGGCACCAGCGCGTCGACGGGCTCGGGC
>JBOGIZ010000365.1:0-1556 GCA_050747805.1 Vicinamibacterales bacterium
TCCGAGGGGCGACGCCCCTCGGATAAGACAGACTAGAATGCCCGAATGAAGCGCCGGGCCGTCACGTTGGCAGCCGTCCTGCTCTCCTCCATTGTCGTGTCCGCTCAACCGCCCGACTGGAACGCGATCAACGCCGAGGCCGTCAAGACGCTGCAGGCCTACATCCGGATCGACACGTCGGACCCGCCGGGCGACGTCACCAAAGCCGCCGATTTTCTGCAGGACTTGCTGAAGCGAGAGGGGATCGACGTCAAGCGGTTTGAATCCGCGCCGGGCCGATCGATTCTTCTTGCGCGCCTCAAAGGCGACGGGACCGGCGGCAAGGCAATCCTTCTCGAGAATCACATGGACGTCGTGCCCGCCGATCGATCGCGCTGGCCGCACGACCCGTTCGCGGCCGACATCACGGACGGGAAGATCTGGGGCCGCGGCTCGATCGACATGAAAGGGATCGGCGTCACGTATCTCTACGCGTTTCTCGCGCTGCACCGCCAGCGCGTGCCTCTCACACGGGACGTCCTGCTCATGTTCGTGCCCGACGAGGAGGTCGGCGGAACCTTGGGTGCCGAATGGATGCGCAAGCATCACTACGCCGAGCTCGACCCCGAGTATGTCGTCGATGAAGGCGGATTCGGCAGCCCCGACCTCTTCTCGCCCGGAAAGCTCGTCTTCGGCATTTCGGTCGCCGAGAAGAAGATCATGTGGCTGCGTCTGCGCGCCGTGGGCGTCGCGGGGCATGGCTCTCAACCGATTCCGCAGAATCCGAACGACCATCTCGCGCGCGCGCTGGCGCGGCTGCTCGCGAATCCGATTCCGTCAGGCCGCTTTTCGGTCGTAGACACGATGCGGCAGCGCATCGGCGCGCCGCTCGCCGACAACAAATTCAACAATGCGATCCAGCACTCGACGATTTCCATCACGACGCTCAAGTCCGGCGTCGGCGATCCCCCGCGCGTCAACGTGATTCCCTCGGTCGCCGAGGCCACGCTCGATTGCCGCCTGCTGCCGGGCACGACGGCGGCGCAGTGGCTCGACGACGTGAAGCGGCGCATCGACGATCCCACGATCACCGTCGAGGTGATCACCGAGGGCGCCGACGCAATCGTGACGCCCCAGGACACGCCCTTCTATCGCGCGCTCGAGGCAGCCGTGAAGCGGCACCATCCTGATGCGATCGTCACGCCGATGATCGTCCCCTACGGCACCGATGCGAATGGCTACCGGGCGCGCGGCGTGAAAAGCTACGGGTTTTTCCCCGGCGTCGTGCCAGCAGCGACGATCTTTTCCATGCACGGAGACGCCGAGTTCCTGCCGGTCGATGCGATAGGACCGGCGATTCAGATCATGTTCGAGGCGCTCAAGGAGACCGCGGGGAGGCACTGACGCGGGAGTTGGTTGTTTGGCGCATTGAAACAGTTCCGCGCTCACGGTCCGTAGACGAACAGCTGCTCCGGATGAAACGATCCGGCGTTGACGCGGATATACCGCGCGGTCACGTCCGGCACCAGCACGCGCACGGGAATCGTGCGGGGATCGAGTAGTGCGCCGCGCAGCGC
>JBOGIZ010000366.1:0-3399 GCA_050747805.1 Vicinamibacterales bacterium
CGGGCCCCTGGGGACAGCTCTACGACATTTATTTCGGCACGACGCCCACGCCGCCCCTGCTCGTCCAGAACCAGCAGCTCGGACCGAGCCAGTCCTCGACCGACTACAAGACGTACACGCTGCCGTCGATGCAGCCGGGGACGACATACTACTGGCAGATTGTCTCGAAAACGATGGCGTACGTGACGGCGGCGGGACCCGTCTGGAGCTTCACGACAGCGGGGAATTCCGGGACCGACGTGCCGCCGACAGTCGCCATCACGAGCCCGACGGACGGGGCGGCGTTCTCCACGCCCGCGAACATCAACATCACGGCGACGGCGAGCGACAGCGACGGCACGGTCACGCGTGTGGACTTCTATCAGGGATCGACGCTCATCGGATCGGCCACGTCGGCGCCATGGACGATCACCTGGAAAAACGTGCCTGCGGGAAGCTATTCGCTGACGGCAATCGCGGCCGACAACGGCGGCGACGTCACGACCTCGTCGGCGGTGTCGATCACGGTCGGATCGGCGCCGCTGCCAAGCGGGTGGACCGATGCGGACGTCGGCGCGACGGGCGCGGCCGGGAGTGCCTCGTACTCGAACGGCGTCTTCACCGTGAGCGGCGCCGGCGCGGATGTGTGGGGTACGGCCGACGCGTTCAACTACGCATACCTTCCCCTCTCCGGCGACGGCTGGATCCAGGCGCGCGTCGCCGCGATCTCGAACGAAGCGCCGTGGGTCAAGGCGGGTGTCATGATCCGCGGATCGCTGTCCCCCTCGTCTGCGCAGGCGTTCATGCTCGTCTCGTACGCGAAGGGCGTCGCGTTCCAGCGGCGGACCTCCGACGGCAACACGAGCGTCAGCACGGCGGGATCGACCTCGACGGCGCCGCGCTGGGTTCGACTCGCGCGGACCGGCAGCACCATCTCGGCATACGAGTCAGCCGACGGCTCGAGCTGGA
This sequence comes from Vicinamibacterales bacterium, assembly GCA_050747805.1. Classification (GTDB taxonomy): domain Bacteria; phylum Acidobacteriota; class Vicinamibacteria; order Vicinamibacterales; family 2-12-FULL-66-21; genus JAICSD01. The sequence goes on from JBOGIZ010000366.1 coordinate 949, forward strand.
CGCTCGTCGGCAGCGACACGTTCGCCATGGGCGGTACGGTCTTTATGGGGCTGGCCGTGTCGAGCCACATCGCGGGAACGCTCGCGACCGGCACCTTTGACAACGTCAGCAATTCGGCGGCAGGGAACAATCCCCCGAGCGTCGAGATCACGAGTCCGTCAGCGGGCGCGATGTTTACGGCGCCGGCGGACATCACCGTCAGCGCCAACGCGAGCGACAGCGACGGTACCGTCTCGAAGGTGGACTTCTACGAGAACGGCACGCTCATCGGCACGGCGGCGTCCTCGCCCTACTCGATCGCGTGGAACAACGTCGCCGACGGCAGCTACAGCCTGACCGCGATCGCCACCGATGATCTCGGTGCGACGACGACCTCGACGGCTGTGGCGATTACGGTTGGCTCGGCGCACAACAATCCGCCGAGCGTCGCCATCACGAGTCCGCCAGCAGGCGCGACCTTTACCGCGCCGGCGAACATCACGATCACCGCCGACGCGAGCGACAGCGACGGCACGGTCTCGAAGGTGGACTTCTACGAGAACGGGACGCTCATCGGCACGGCGGCGTCAGCGCCCTATTCGATCGCGTGGAACAACGTGCCGAGCGGCAACTACAGTCTGGCCGCCGTCGCCACCGACAATCAGGGCGCGACAACAACGTCAACTGCCGTGTCGATTACGGTCGGGAGCGGAACGGGCGGCGGCGGACTGCCGAGCGGCTGGAGCGACACCGATGTGGGTGCGACCGGCGCGGCCGGCTCGGCCACGTACAACAACCCGACCTTCACCGTCCAGGGCGCGGGCGCCGACGTCTGGGGGACGTCCGACGCGTTCAACTACGCATATGAACCGCTCGCGGGCGACGGCACCATCGTCGCGCGCGTCGCCACCGTGTCCAATCAGGCAGCGTGGGTGAAGGCGGGCGTCATGATCCGCGGCTCACTGACTCCCTCGTCGGCGCAAGCCTTCATGCTCGTGTCGTTCTCGAAAGGCGTCGCGTTCCAACGGCGGACGTCGGACGGCGCGGCAAGTGTGAACACGGCCGGATCCACGGCAACCGCACCGCACTGGGTGAAGCTCGTGCGCAGCGGGAGCACGATCACCGCCTCCGAGTCCTCCGATGGGTCGACCTGGACCATCGTCGGCAGCGACGCGTTCGCGATGGGAAGTTCCGTGTTCGTCGGCTTGGCCGTTTCGAGCCATGTGAACGGCACGCTCGCGACCGCGACGTTCGACAGCGTGTCCTTGACCAGCTCTGGTGCGACCGGGCCGGCCGTTTCGATGACGAGTCCGGCCAGCGGCGCGACGTTCACGGCGCCGGCGTCGATCACGGTGGCGGCCAATGCGACCGACAGCGGCGCTACGGTGTCCAAGGTGGACTTCTACGAGAACGGCACGCTCATCGGGACCGCTGCCGCGTCGCCTTACTCGGTGACGTGGAACAACGTGCCGGCCGGAACCTACAGCCTGACGGCCATTGCAACCGACAGCCTCGGGCAGACCGGGTCGTCGGCCCCAGTCTCGGTGACGGTGAATCCCGCCTCGACGCTTCCGAGCGGCTGGTCGGACGTCGACGTAGGCACAGTCCCGATCGCGGGGAGCGCGTCGTTCAGCGCCGGCACGTTCTCGGTCACCGGCTCCGGTACAGACATCTGGGGAACAGCGGACCAGTTCCATTACGCCTACACGCCGATGAACGGGGACGGGACGATCATCGCCCGCGTGGCGACCATCCAGAACGTCGCGGTGTGGGTGAAAGCCGGCGTGATGATTCGGGAGACGCTCGACGCCGGTTCGACGCACGCGCTGATTCTGGTGTCATCGCAGAAGGGCGTCGCCTTCCAGCGCCGTGAGACGACCGGCGGCCAGAGCGTGTCGACCACAGGCTCGCTCGCCATGGCGCCGCACTGGGTGAAGCTGACGCGGAGCGGCAGCACATTCACCGCGTACGAGTCGGCTGACGGCACGGCGTGGACCGAAGTCGGCACCGACACGATCCCGATGGGGAGCAGCGTGTTCGTCGGCCTCGCGGTGACGAGCCACACGTCGTCGTCCGCCGCAACGTGCACGTTCGACAATGTCAGCATTCAGTAATTGGTGAATTGGTGCATTCGTGATGTGGTGAGTTGAAGTGGTGAGTTGGCCTTGTTGAAGCGCACGCGGTAGCGTGCGCATGCAGATTCACCAACTCACCAATTCACCAACTCACCAATTTGATGTTATAGTCCCGCTCGAATGGAGGCGCGGGACGTGGAGCGCATCGCGAAAACGGTGCTGCGCGAAATCGGCGCCGGCGATCCGCCGGTGACCATCGCCGCGACCGGGCCCGACGCGTGGAATGTGGTGCTGGGAGGCGACGCGCCGGCGACGCTGAAGATTCGCGCCGGCGCGGGCACGACCGCTCAATATATCCGCCAGCAGATCTTCGACCAGCTCACGGGCAGGTAAACGG
>JBOGIZ010000367.1:0-4687 GCA_050747805.1 Vicinamibacterales bacterium
CTGGATCAATACGCCGCCGACGTTCTGAGATGAGCCCGGGCGAGCGAGCGTCAGCGAGTGAGCCGCGCGAGCGGAGCGGGGATTCCAGGGGCCCCGCGAGTGAGCGCGTCGGAGGGTCCGGCGGGGCGAAGCCCCCAGGCCAAAACTGAGATGCCGTATCTCGTCATCATCATCGTGTATGCCGCGGCGCAGATTGCGCTCGGGCTCTGGGTCTCGCGCCGCGTGCGCGGGTCGAGTGACTTTTTTGTCGCGGGGCGCTCGCTCGGCCCGGGCCTGCTGTTCGCGACGCTTCTGGCGGCGAACATCGGCGGCGGATCGACGATCGGCGCCACCGGCCTGGGCTATCGCGACGGTCTGGCGGCCTGGTGGTGGGTCGGATCCGCGGCGGTCGGGTCGGCGATCCTCGCGGTGTGGATCGGGCCCCGCATGCGTCGGATCGCCGCGGCGCACGACCTGCGCACCGTCGGCGACTTTCTCGAGTGGCGGTACGACGGCCGCGTTCGCGCGACGATCGCCGTGCTGCTCTGGATCGGCACGCTCGCGATTCTGGCCGGCGAGCTGATCGCGATCGCGTGGATCCTGACCGTGGTGATCGGCACCTCGAAAATCGTGGGCTGTGCGATCGGCGCCGTCGTGATCACGGTGTACTTCACCGCCGGCGGTCTGACGTCCTCCGTCGTCGTCAACACGGTGCAGCTGTCGGTGAAAGTGCTGGGATTCCTCATCGCGCTGCCGATCGTCCTGCACGCGGTCGGGGGCGTCGCCGGGCTGCGCGCCGCGATTCCGGATCGGGCGATGTGGAACCCCTGGCACCACGGCGGATCCGGCTGGATGTACCTGGCGATGCTGACGCCCGCATTCTTCCTCTCGCCAGGCATTCTGCAGAAGGTGTACGGCGCGCGCGACGATCGGGCCGTGCGCGTCGGCGTGGGTCTGAACGCGGCGGCCCTCTTCGTCTACGCGGCGATGCCGATGCTGCTCGGCATGATCGCGCGGGTGCTGCATCCCGGCCTCGACAACCAGGAGCTGGCGCTGCCGACCCTCTTCACGCGCGATCTGCCGTTCTGGGTGGGCGCGCTGGGCCTCGCCGCGGTGTTTTCGGCCGAGGCGAGCGCCGCCGACGCGCTGCTGTTCATGTTGGCGACCTCGCTCGCGCAGGATCTGTACAAGCGTTTCATCCGTCCGGCCGCGACCGATCGCCAGCTCCTCCTGGTGGCGCGCGCGGCGTCGGTCGCCGGCGGCGCGCTTGCGGTGGCGGTCGCGTTCCTCTCGAGCACGATCATCAGCGCGCTCAGCATCTTCTACACGCTGCTCGGCGTCAGCTTGTTCGTGCCGATCGTCGCCGGGCTGTACATGCGCCGTGCGCGGGCGCTCGACGCGCTCTTCGCCATCGGGGGCGGCGTTCTGGTCGTCGTCGCGGCGCAACTCGCGAACGGCGGCGCGCCCGTCGCGGGCTGGCTCACGCCGGCGATGTGCGGGCTCCTCGCCGCGGTCGCCGCGTTCGCGATCGCACTCGTCTTCGTTCCCGGAGCACAGAAAATCATGCCGGCCCGGCCGGGCGGCTAATCGTGGAGAGGACTCATGGCATCGCCTGGACTTTTTGATCTGAGTGGAAAAACGGCCGCCGTCATCGGCGGCGCATCCGGCATCGGCGAAGCCGTCGCGTTCGGGTGCGCGCGCCAGGGCGCACGCGTACACTGCCTCGACGTCAACGAAGCCGCCGCACGGACGGTGGCCGCGCGCGCGTCCGCAGAGGGGTGCGCGTGCGAGGCCGGCGCGCTCGACATCCGCGACAGCCAGGCCGTCGATCGCGCGTTCGACGGCATCGCCGCCCAGCACGGCCTCGACATCGTCATCTGCACCCCCAGCATCAACGTGCGGAAGACGATTCTCCGCTACACCGACGAGGAGCTTTCTCGCGTCCTCGACGTGAACATCAAGGGCAGCTTTCACGTGCTCCGCGCGGCCGGCCGGATCATGACGACGCGCGGCAAGGGCAGCATCATCCTGTTCTCGTCGATTCGATCGCAGGTCGTCGAGCCAGGCCAGGGCGTGTACGCCGCCACCAAGGCAGGCATCCTTCAGCTCGTGAAAACCGCTGCCGCGGAATTCGGTCCACGCGGCGTGCGCGTGAACGCGATCGGACCCGGCGTGATCGAGACGCCGCTGACGGCGCCGATCAAATCCAACAAGGAATGGTACGACGCGTACGCCGCCAAGAGCGTGTTCGGCCGTTGGGGCAAAGCCGAAGAAATGGCGGGCCCGGCGATTTTCCTTGCGTCCGACGCGGCGAGCTACGTCACGGGCACGATTCTCTTTGCCGACGGCGGGTGGCTCGCGGCCGATGGGAGATTTACCCCGCCTGGGATGTGAGGCGGCGCATGTGAGAATTGGTGAGTTGGTGAATTGGTGCGTTGGTGAATTGAGTTGGTGAATTGGTGAATGGGCGAATTGAATTGGTGAATTGATGGCGAAGGTCGCGGTCATCGCGGGCGATGGGATCGGCAAGGAAGTGATTCCCGCGGGAATCGAGGTGCTGACGGCGACGGCCGCGATCTGCGGCGCGTCCATCGAGTTCGTCGAGTTTCCGTGGGGCTGCGATTTCTATCTCCGTACCGGACGGATGATGGACGACGATGGATTCGAGCGCCTGAGGGATTTCGACGCGATCTACCTCGGCGCGATCGGCGATCCGCGGGTGCCGGATCACGTATCGGTGTGGCAGCTGATCCTGCCGATCCGTCAGCGGTTCGATCAGTACGTGAATCTGCGTCCGATGCGGCTTCTGCCGGGAGCCGCGACGCCGCTCGCGGGCCGCTCGGCGGCCGACATCGACATGGTCTGCGTCCGCGAGAATTCGGAAGGCGAGTATGCCGGGATCGGCGGCACGCTGCACGCGGGCGGCGCGCACGAAGTCGCCCAGCAGGTCAGCGTGATGACGCGACGCGGCATCGAGCGCATCGCGCGTTACGCGTTCGAGACGGCCCGCCGCCGGCCGCGCAAGCGCCTCGCCAGCGCGACAAAGTCGAACGCGCTGCAATACACGATGGTCCTCTGGGACACGGTCCTCGACGAGGTCGCGCTCGACTATCCGGACGTCTCGTGGCGCAAGTACCACGTGGACGCCCTCGCCGCCCGCATGGCGACCGATCCGGGCAGCCTCGACGTGATTGTCGCGTCGAACCTGTTCGGCGATATCCTGACGGATCTCGGCGCCGCCGTCTCCGGCAGCCTCGGCATTGCCCCGAGCGGCAACATCAATCCGGAGCGGCGGTTCCCGTCCATGTTCGAGCCGATTCACGGATCGGCGCCCGACATCGCGGGAAAGGGCATGGCCAATCCGATCGGCGCCATCTGGGCCGGCGCGCTGCTGCTCGACCACCTTGGCGCGCGCCAGGGCCACGATCTCGTCGTCGGAGCGATAGAACGCGTGTTGGCGGGCGGCGGTCCGCGCACGCCGGACCTCGGTGGACGCGCCGGTACCCACGACGTTGTCGCCGCCATCCTCCAGGAGCTGTCATGAAGACTGTCGACACCGTCGCCGGATTGAGCGGGCAGGCCATCGTCGATCTGACGAAGGCGCACACCCTGTTCGAGTGGTCGGCGCAGAACGCGGTCGATCCGATTCCCGTCTCAGGTGCGAAGGGCTGCTGGTTCTGGACGCCAGACGGGAAGCGATTTCTCGATTTCAACAGCCAGCTGATGTGCGTGAACGTCGGCCACGGCGACGAGCGGGTCGTGCGCGCGATTCAGCAGCAGGCCGCCACGCTGGCGTACGCCAATCCATTCATGGCGACGGAGCCGCGGGCGCGCCTCGGCAAGAAGCTCGCTGAGATCTGTCCCGGCGACATCGATGTGTTCTTCTTCACGAACGGCGGCGCCGAGGCGAACGAGAACGCGATCAAGCTCGCGCGTCAATACACGGGCCGCCACAAGGTGCTGTCTTTCTATCGCTCGTACCACGGCGCCACCGCCGGCAGCATGATGTTGACGGGCGATCCCCGGCGCTGGGCCGCTGAGCCGGGCATGCCCGGCGTGGTTCACGTGCTCAACCCGTATCACGGCGTGCAGCGCGGGTGGGATACTGCCGCCGCTGCGCTCGCACGCATCGAGGAAACGATCGAGCTCGAAGGCGCGCAGACGATCGCCGCGTTTTTCCTCGAGCCCGTCACCGGGACCAACGGCGTCCTGATTCCGCCGGACGGCTTCATCCAGGGCGTCCGCGATCTCTGCACGAAATACGGCATCCTCATGGTCGCCGACGAAGTGATGTCGGGCTTCGGCCGGACCGGCGAGTGGTTCGCGATCGATCACTGGCACGTCGTGCCCGATCTGATGACGATGGCGAAGGGATTGACGAGCGCGTACGTCCCGCTCGGGGCCGTCGGCATGCGGCGGCCGATCGCCGACTACTTCCGCGAGAGGGTGTTCTACGGCGGACTCACGTACAACAGCCATCCGCTCGCGTGCGCCGCCGCGCTCGCCACGGTGCAGGCCTACGAAGAGGATGGTCTTATCGACAACGCCCGCCGCATGGGCGCGCTGATGAAAACGTTGATGGACGGCCTCGTGAAGAAGCATGCCATCGTCGGCGCCGCGCGCGCGATCGGGCTGTTCGGCCTCGTCGAGCTCGTCAAGGATCGCACGTCGATGGAGCCGCTCGCGCCGTTCAACGGCACGTCAGAAC
>JBOGIZ010000368.1:0-1930 GCA_050747805.1 Vicinamibacterales bacterium
ATGCAGCTCCGAATCGCGCGTCTTCATCACGCCGAGCGTGTCGCGATTCGGCGTGAAGTACCCCGCGATGCCCATGATCATCGCCGCCAGGCCGCCTGGGTTGCCGCGCAGATCGATCACGATGCCGTCGGCGGAGTGGAAGCGATCCATCGCGTCCTGAAATTGCCGATCGACGGCCGTCATCCAGACGTTGAAGCGGATCTCCCCAGCCTTGTGTCCCTGCGGCGTGTCGAGCAGCGTCGACGACACGCGCACGAACATCGTCGGAAGACTGCCGACGGTGACGGGTTGACCTCGCTCGGCCTTGCGCGCGATCGCCTTTACGACGGAATCACCAGCGCCGTCTTCGAAGGTGACCTGCGCGTTCGTTCCAGACGGCCCGCGCAGCTTTGTGGTCGCTATGCGCCAGGCCTCGAGCTGCGCGAGGTTGCCGGAGGTGTCCTGCTGGATGCTGCTCAGCAGCGATGCCACAGGCGTTCCACCGATATTCGTGAGGATCCAGCCGGGATGCACGCCTGCGGCGGCGGCGCCGCCGTCGTTGTCGACCTTCCAGACGACGAGCTGCCGGCCGATCAACCTGACGTCGAACCCGGGCTGGCCGCTCAAGTCCGCATCGTCGCCTGGCGCGTCGGGCGTCGCGGGAATGATCGCGAAGTGCGAGAGTCCAAGCGTCGCGAGCATCTCGCGCAGGACCCCGCGCAGCTCGCCGGGATTTTTCGCCGAGAGCGCCCTGGGCCGGTACTCGTCCCGCGCGCGATCCCACGCGGCCTCGTCGAAGGAGGCCATGAAATGCGTGTCGTGGACGATCGTCCAGACTTTGTCGAACGTCGCCGCGGCGTCCGGCGCCTGGGCCGCGTGCACCGGCGAGACCCACGCAAGGGCGGCGGAGGCGAGCGCGAGGCCGATGCCGGCCGGCAGCGCACGGCGCACGGTATGGAGCACCCGCCGAAACGTCACTTAATCAGCGCCTGGATCTCGGGCGGCAGCGCGAATACCGACGCGTCCACCTTGTCGTAGTCGAGCGACTCGAGCGTGATCTTCTGCTCGACGCCGGCCGCGCGCTGCACGAGGGTCGTGGGCTGCAGCAGGTTGCCGAACTTCTTGTAGTCGCTCTCGACGCTCGTGCTCTCCACTTCGCCCATGGGCGTTTCGCGCTTGTTGAGATAGCCGGCGCGCAATCCGGTCGACGCGTCGTAGAAATCGAAGTCGTTCACGCCGTCGACGCGTTCCAGGCTGACCTTGTAGCAGGGGCGTCCCTCGAAGTCAGCTTTCTCGATCGTCTTCACAACCGGAAACACCTTCGGATCGCGGAGCTCGCTGTAGAAGTCGGAGTCGTACTTGGCCTGGTCGAGCTCTCTCCCCACCTGCAGCATCGGACCGGTCGCGGGATTGATCGACCAGCCGTGCGAACCGTCAAATCCGTTCTGGATGTCGCCGATGCCAGGCACCGACACTTTCAGCAGCACGCGATTGGGATCGGCCGCGCCGTACATCTCGATCGTTCCCGACATCCCGGAGCCCGCGATCGAGAACGTGCCCTGCGCGTGCTCCGACTTGTGCGAGAGGATCGCGTCGCGGCCGCCAATCGCCTTGATGTATTTGTCGATCAGCCCGCGCGCGTCCGGCAGGTCGGCCGCAGGCTTCACACCCTGGGCCGAAGGTTTGTGCGGGACGGGGGGCGGCGCGGTCTGCGGGACGGGTGTCTGCGCGGACAGCGGCACGACGAGCGCGATCGACAGCACGGCCACTCGTAAGAGCATTGAAGACTCCTGATGTCGGTAAGGGCAGGGAAGCGCTTCTATTATACCGGGACGGCATCTTGAAATGGCCCAAGCAGCGCCGTGAAAATTGGTGAATTAGTGAATTGGTGAGTTGGTGAATTTGCATGCCCGCGCTACCGCGCGGGCTCTAACGCGCGGCCGGTAGGCCG
>JBOGIZ010000369.1:0-2219 GCA_050747805.1 Vicinamibacterales bacterium
CTGGATCAAGGTCAACGACTACGAAGGGGTCGTCATCGAGATCACCTGGCGCGCGACGAAGCTGCGCACCAAGGCCGGCAACCTCGTCGTGCTGCCCAACAACATGATCGCGAAAGAGCCGATCATCAATTTTTCCGAGCCCGCGTCGCCCGTCCGCCTCGAGGTGGAGGTGGGCGCCTCCTATCTCGCGCCGCCGACCGAGGTCAAGGCCGCGATCGTCGAGGCCATCCAGCGTTCGCCGCGCGCGCTCGCGGCGCCGGCGCCCGACGCCGTGCTCTCGTCCTTCGACGGTTCCGCCATCACGTACAAGGGACGCTTCTGGGTGAACGACTACGAGCACGTCGAGAAGTCGCGCGACCAGGTGCGCAGCGCGATCTACTACGCGTTCCAGCGGCACAACATCGAGATTCCGTGGCCGATCCAGGTGGAGTACCGCCGCGAGTGGCCCGAAACCGACGCGGCACATCAGATCGACGATCGGGAGCGGCTGCTGGCCGAGATCGACCTGTTCCAGACGGTGCCCGCGGAGATCAGGCGCGAGATCGCCGAGGCGGCTCGCCTGCGCGTGTTCGGCCACGGCGAGATGATCGTGCGGCAGGGCGATCCGGGGCAGTCGATGTTTCTCGTCAAGTCGGGCGAGGCGGTCGTGCTGCTCGAGCCGTCCGGCCATGAGGTGGCGCGGATCGGCCGCGGCGGATATTTCGGCGAAATGTCGCTGCTCACCGGCGACTCGCGATCCGCGAGCGTCTGTGCGGCGGGCGATGTCGCGGCACTCGAGATCGACGCGGAACTATTCCGGCGGATCGGCTCGCTGCACCCGACCGCCGTGGAGCAGATTGCGATTGCGGCCGCCGCGCGGCGGGTCGGTCTCGACGAGCGGCGGAGCGCCGCGGCAGGGTCCGTCGCGGTGGAAACCTCCACGCTTGTCGCGCGGATGCGGCGTTTCCTGCGCTTCTGAGCTCACTGCGACCACACCACCACTCGTCCTCCATCGCGCGAGGTGTGATCGACGATCAGCGTCGGTCCGTAGCGCTCTAAGTCGGCGACCGTAATCTTGAGCTGATTCATATCGAAGTCGTCGCCGATCGTGATCGGGCTGGCGGCGCCTTTCAGCCGCAGCAACCAGAATGGAATCGACATCCGGACCACTCGATCGTCGCGTGGATTGAACGCGAGGATATGGAGCGAGTCGGGCCGCGGCCCCTTCGCCGGACGGTCGGTGTTCGCGTGCACGAACCGTCCATCGTCGTCCAGCTCGATGAGCGGCGGCAGCGACGCGAACCGCGCGCGCACCTCCTCGAATTCCTTTGAGACAGTCGCCGTCGAGGTCCGGGCAATCTGAATGTGGGTGCGGGCGAACCAGAGGCCGGCGCCAGCCAGCGCGATGAGGCACACGATGCCGGCGACCACGACGCCGGCCACGACCCACACCCAGGTTTTTACCTTCGCCACTGGACCATCCTAGTGGAACGTCTTGGGGATGTGTAAAGCGCGCCACCCGTCCAAGCGCCTTGCATTTCGCGTAAATCGACCGTTCTCTAGCGCGAGGTCATCTTCCGCGCGTCCGCGACGCAGACCGGGTCGTGCGCCTGCTCGCAGGCCGCGGCTGCGAGTCCCGCTTCACGCGCCGCGCCGGCCGCGTCTCCTTGCCGGCGTGCGAGCCGCGCGAGCTCCAGATGCGCGCGCCCTCGTACCCAGCCCACCGCATCAGGACCGATCGCCGCGCGCAAATCGGCCGACGCCGCTTCGGCCCGTCCCAGCATCACCCGCGCGGCGCCGCGTTTGTAGTGCCACAACGCGTCTTCGCCCGGAATCCGCGGCCGCGCATCGGTCGCCAGGCGCGCGATGCCCTCGCTCAGTACCGCCTCGGCGTCCCCCGGCCGATGCGCTCTGAGCGACGTCGAGCCATCCTCGAGCAGCGCCAGACGGTTGCGAGGATACCGACGTTCCAGGTCGTGCAGCACCCGCAGCGCATCGTCGTACCGATGCTCCCGGTTGTAGACCAGCACGAGGGCGAATTCAGCATCGGTCCGGTTTTGAGACGATGGATCCGCACTCTCTTCGATCAGATGGAGTCCGCGCTCCTTCCCGCCGCCGAAGCCGGCGACGTACGCCAGCATTCGCATCGGCAGCTACAGCGTTGACACGATGTAGCGGTACGTGCCGACGATGAGGCAGGCATCTTTGCGCGAGGGATCCAATTCGAGAACGTGTTCTTC
>JBOGIZ010000370.1:0-3962 GCA_050747805.1 Vicinamibacterales bacterium
GTGGGCATGGGCTACTACGACTTCGCGTGTCCGTTCTATCCCGTCGAGTGGACGATCGCGCACCTCAAGGTGTCCGACGAGATCAAGCAGCACAACATCGAGACCGGCCACTACGAATCGGGACACATGGTCTATATCGATTTGAAGGCGGCCACGCAGTATCACGCAGACCTGGTCAAGTTTGTGAACGACTCACTGCCGAAGTGAGCTCCAGCCTTATCCGAGGGGCGTCGCCACTCGGACTCCCCAACACGCGTCCTCACTCGCCGTCTCGCCGGCTCGCTCCGGTCGCGTGGCTCGCTCGCGACGCTCGCTCGCGCTGCGGCCAGCCACCATGTGATGACTTCTCGGCTTAGGTACCGGAGGGAGATCAGGGCTCAGAGCGGAATCTTCGACTTGTACTTCGCGAGCCACTGATCGAACGTAAGGAGCTCCGGATCGAGCGCACGCGCAGCGTCGACGCTGCGCGCGCCGACGACCTCTTTTTCGAAGTCGCGGTAGACCTGGAACATGTTGCCCAGTTCGTCCGCTCCAGGAAATCCGAACGCGCGGTAGGCGTCCGGCTCGACGGCCTGGTAGGTCACGCGGATGCCGAGCGCCTTCGACAGCTTCTCGCCCATTTCGGCGATCGTCAGGAACTCTCCCGCAATGCCGACGGTCTTGCCGATGTATTTGGATCCCGCCTTGAAAATGCCGTACGCCACTTTGCCGATGTCTTCCGCGGCAATGCCCGCGAGCCGCCGGTCGCCCATCGGCATCACCCAGCCGTAGCCGCCGTCGGCCCCTTTCTTCGGGCCGAGTCCGAACCCGTAGATGTTGTCCCAGTAGAACGACGTCACGAGATACGTGATCGGAAGTCCGGCGAAGAAGGCGTCCGCCTCGGCCTTCGCGTCGAAGTGCGGCACGCGGTAGTGCTGCTGCAGCATCGGCATGCGCGTGTCGCCGGGCGACATCAGCTTGCGCGTGTCTTCCAGCGTGGACCAGATGACATGCTTCACGCCGGCCGCTTGTGCCGCCGCCGCGAGGTTCTTCGCCTGCGCCTTTTCCTTCTCGGCGGAGAGATGCTCCCAGAAATTCGTCACGCAGAACGCGCCGTATGCACCCGCGAACGCCTTCTCGAGGCTGGCCATATCATCGAGGTCCGCTTTGACGACCTCTGCTCCATGCGACGCCAGGTCCCGCGCCTTATCTTTCGCCGGGTCGCGCGTGATGGCGCGGCACGCGAATCCACCGGCCGAATCGGCCAGAATCGCGCGCGCGAGTCCCCCGCCCTGGGCGCCCGTCGCGCCGGTCACCGCAATCACTGTTCGATCTGCCATCGTCTAATTCCTTCCGCTCTACCGGAGTCCTTCAGCTTATCCCACATTTCGCCTCACTCCGGCCTTCCGGCTGGTCTCGCCAGACCTATTGCTTTCCAATAGGTCACGTGCGATGATGCCTATGGGAAACCCATAGGGAAACCGCGCATGACACCCGACAAGGCCGACGTCTGGCGGGGCACGCTCGCTCTGATGGTGCTCAAATCGCTCGAAGCCATAGGGCCCCGCGCGACCCACATCCTCGCGCAGTTCCTGGCGCTCCAGAAGCCATGAGCCCGCGCGCCTGGATCGCCCGCCTGACCGGCCTCGCCCACCGCGGCCGGAGCGACCGCGAGCTCGCGGCGGAGATCGAGAGCCATCTCCAACTCCACATCGACGACCGCGTGCGCGCCGGCGCGACGCCCCAAGACGCCCGGCGCGCGGCGCTCCTGAAGTTCGGTGGCGTCGAGGCGGCGAAGGAAGCCTACCGCGATCAGCGGGGCGTGCCCTTCGTCGAAGCGACGGCTCGCGACCTTCGCTACGCGCTCAGGCTGCTCGGCCGAAGTCCCGGGTTTGCGGCCGCCGCGATGGTATCGCTGGCGCTCGGCATCGGCGCGAACACCGCGATCTTTTCCGTAACGGATGCCCTTATGCTGCGCACGCTGCCGGTCGCGCAGCCCGACCGACTCGTCCAGCTCGTGCCCGGAGATGCGCATCCCACGTGGACGTATCCGCTTTGGGCGGAAATCCGAGCGCATGCCGATCGATTCGGCGGCGTCTTCGCTTGGTTTCCCGACCGCTTCGATCTCTCGCCCGGCGGCGCCGTCGAGTCGGCCGGCGGTTTGCGCGTGAGCGGGCGCTTTTTCGACGTGCTCGGGATTCAGCCGGTGCTCGGCCGTGGGTTCACTGACGCGGACGACGCGCGCGGCGGCGGCCCGGACGGACCGGTCGCGGTCATCAGCTACGCGTTCTGGCAGCACCATTTCGGCGGCGCGGCGGACGTGCTCGGCCGGCGGCTGACGATCGATCGCGTCCCGTTCACGATCGTCGGCGTCACGCCGGCGGCGTTCACCGGTCCGGACGTCGGCTCGTCGTACGACGTCGCGGTCCCGCTCGGCACGTCGCCGTTGCTCGACGGGCGCGATCGGCTGGACGAGCGCACCCACTGGTACCTGCGGGCGATGGCCCGTCTCGCGCCGGGCCAGTCGGTGGCCGCGGCCGCGGCGACGCTCGCCGGCCTCCAGCCGGCTCTGCGCGCGGCGACGATGCACGGGAACACGACGGCGGAATATCAGGCGCAGTACCTCCAGAAGCCCATGCTGGTGGTGCCGGCCGCCGGCGGACCGTCGAACGCGCGCCTCTACTATCGGCAGCCGCTCCTTGCGCTCACGCTCGTCGTCGCGCTCGTGCTGCTCGTGGCGTGCGCGAACATCGCGAGCCTGCTGCTCGCGCGCGCGGATGCGCGGCGCCACGAAGTCAGCGTACGGCTCGCGCTCGGTGCCTCGCGCGGCCGGCTGATCCGCCAGTTCCTCGTCGAGAGCATCGTGCTCGCGCTCGGCGGCGCGGCCGCGGGAGGCGTGCTCGCGGCGTGGGGGAGCCGGTTCCTTATCGCCGAATTCGGCGGTCCGGGCGATCGGCTGTTCCTGCCCATGTCGCTCGACTGGCGCGTGCTGGCGTTCACGGTCGGCGTCGCCATGCTCGTGGCGTTTCTCTTCGGCACGGCGCCGGCGCTCCGCGCGACGCGCGTCGATCCGCACGACGCCCTGCGGGAGCGCGGTCGCGTCGCGTCGGCCGAGCGGCGCGGCGGTCTCGCGCGCTTCATCGTGCCGGTGGAAGTCGCGGTCTGTCTCATGCTGGTCGCTGGGGCCGTACTCTTCGTCCGTACGTTCCTCGCGCTCGCGCACCGGAACCTCGGCTTCGACGCGGCCCGCATCCTCGTCGTGGACATCGACGCCAGGAAAAGCGCGAGTCCGCCCGCCGCGCGCCTCGCGGAATACGATCGCCTGGTGGCCGGCGTGAAGGCGCTGCCGGGCGTGGCCGGCGCGGCGCTTTCCGTGGTAACGCCGATGAGCACCAACGAGTGGGACACGCTCATCGAGAACCCTCCGGGCCTGTCGCTCACGGAAGACGAGCGGGACGTGTACAAGAACCTCGTCACTCCCGGCTGGTTCGCCACGTACGGCATCCCGTTCGTCGCCGGCCGGGATTTCGACAAGCACGACATCGTGCCGCAGCCGACGGCCGTCATCATCAACGAAGCCGCGGCACTCCGGTTGTTCTCCGGCCGATCGCCCCTCGGTTTCACGATTCGCGAAGCCGGCACGTCGAGCGACGTCTCTCCGGCGCTGACGATCGTCGGCGTGGTCCGGAACGCCGAATACGATTCGGTCCGCGAGGCCGTGCCACCGACGATCTACGAGCCGATCGCGCCCGGTCCGACGATGAGCCTCAGCGTACGCGCGGCCGGCGGCGATCCATCGAGCCTCGGGCCGAGCGTGGCCGCGGCCATCGGCCACGTCGACGGCGGATTCGCACTGACGATCCATCCGCTGACCTGGGGGCTCGACGACCTGCTGCTGCGCGAGCGGCTCCTCGCGAAGCTCTCGGCGTTCTTCGGCCTGCTCGCGCTTGGGCTCGCGGGACTGGGAATCTACGGCGTCGTCT
>JBOGIZ010000371.1:0-3992 GCA_050747805.1 Vicinamibacterales bacterium
CGCGTCGGCCAGATCGCCCAGCAGGTGCAGGTCGTCCACGTCGCCCAGCGCACGGGGCAGATCGTCGTTGATGAAGCGCAGCGCGCCCCGAAGACTCTCGAGCCCCACCTTCACGAAGATGCCGGGCGGATCTTTGATGTTGTCGCGCGCCGACTGCACGAACCGCGGCACTTGTCGCAGCTTCGAGAGGATGCGCCGCGCGCGCTCCGAGAGCGGCGCGTACGCGAAAAGCACCTGCCCGGCGAGGCTCGTCGACAGCAGGTCGCCGTAGTGCTGTGGATTGCGCTCCCAGTCGCGAATGACATCGAGCTCGAACTGGCGCGCGCGGATGTTGGCTTCGAGCGCGGGGCGTTCCAGCCGTTCGATCGCCGTGAGGCGCGCGGGATCGATGGCCGCCAGTCGGCGCGCAAGTCCCCCGAGTTCGCGCAGCCGTGTGTCGATCGCTGCGCGGCTCAGGTCTTCGAGAAGATCATCGTGGAAGTGAACGCCGTCGAACGTTGCGTTGGTCGGATGGGTTTCGTGCAGCCACGCGAGATACTCGTCTACGAAATGAGGCAGCGGCTCGGCAGAATACATCTGTTAGAATCTCTGGCCCGTCGCATGTCCGGTATTTTGTATGTGGTCGCCACACCGATCGGCAACCTCGAAGACATGACGCTCCGGGCGCTGAGGATCCTTCGCAGCGTCGCTGTCATCGCCGCCGAAGATACCCGCCGGACCGCCCGACTCCTCCAACACTACTCGATCTCGAGCCCGACGACGAGTCTTCACGAGCACAATGAGCGAACCAAGTCGGCGACACTCGTCGCGCGGCTGCTCGCCGGCGACTCGGTGGCGCTCGTGTCGGACGCGGGCACGCCGCTCATTTCCGACCCGGGCCGGCATTTCGTCGCGGCGGCGCGCGCCGCGGGCATCCGCATCGACGGCATCCCCGGGCCCAGCGCCATCGTCACGGCACTCTCGATATCCGGTCTGGAGGCGGCCGAATTCACGTTTCTCGGGTTCCCCCCGATTCGGTCAACAGACCGATTTCTATGGATGGCGCGGGCGGTTGCGGAGCCACGGCTCGTCGTCTTCTTTGAAGCGCCGCATCGAATCCGACGGACGCTGCAGGATCTGGGTCAAGCCTCGAGTCTGGAACGGACGATCGCAATAGGAAGAGAGCTGAGCAAAGCTCACGAAGAAATGGTCATTAGACCTATTAGCGAAATACTCGCCGCCAGCGAGAGCCCGAAGGGCGAATATACGATCCTCTTGCCTCCATACGATTTGGTCAAACAGCCAATTATAATCCCTGAAGCGGCAGCGCTTATCAATGAATTTTGTCATTTGATAGATAACATGGCTGTCAATCGGCGCGCGGCGATGAAAATCCTCGCTGACAAGTATGGGATGTCCGTCAATGACGTCTACAGAGCCCTGGTGAGCAGCCGTAAATCTGTGGAATGACCAAGTGCGCAGAGTTGCGCTCTGATCTTGACCGGCCACCGCGTGATTTGTTACTGTGCGTGCCGGGATCGATGGATCTCCGGTCTGCCAGCATGTGGCTCGGCTGACCATCACGGGCGATGGCCAAATCGCGTCGGGCAGCAAAAGCCCGGACTTCCGCTCGTAAACCGGCCCGCGCGTCGAAAAAGCGGGCCCCTGCGGCGCGCCGGCGCCCGTCTCGGTCGGCTTCGTCCCGCCCCCACCGCCGGGTGGCGGCGGTCACGAAACCGGCTCAGCCGGCTGCCGCGCCTCCGGCGGTAGCTCCGTCCCAGCCGCCGCCCAGAAAACCGACCTACCACGAAGCCGTCGCGATGTACGAGCGAGGGCTCCAAGCGCTGCAGCGCCGCGATTTCGCGGCCGCCGCCGATGCCTTGCGCAGCGTCATTGAGCGCTATCCCGATGAACGCGAATTGCTGGAGCGCGCTCGTCTGTATTTGAAAGTGTGCGAGCGCGAGCTCGAGCCCAAGCAGCCGGCGCCCAAGACCGCCGCCGAGTGGGTCTACGCGGCCACGGTCGCGCTCAATGCCGGTGAGGAGACCACCGCGTTTCGTCATTTGCAGCGAGCCTTGAGCGAGGACGCTCGCCATGACCACGCCCATTACATGATGGCCGTGGCCAGTGCGCGTCGAAACGACGCCGCCTCTGCGCTGGAGCA
This sequence comes from Vicinamibacterales bacterium, assembly GCA_050747805.1. Classification (GTDB taxonomy): domain Bacteria; phylum Acidobacteriota; class Vicinamibacteria; order Vicinamibacterales; family 2-12-FULL-66-21; genus JAICSD01. The sequence goes on from JBOGIZ010000371.1 coordinate 2,144, forward strand.
CCTCCGCCAGGCGGTCGCGCTCAATCCCGAGAATCGCTCGCTGGCGCGCCAGGATCCCGACCTCGACCTGCTGCGCGCTCAGCCGGCGGTTCGGGCGCTCCTCGACGCCTCGCCGACTGAGTCGGCCCCGCCCAAGCCCGCGGCCGCACGTCCGCGCAAGCACCGGCGCTGACACCCCTCACACAGAATCGCGTTCGCGGCCTAAACTGTGCAGGAACGGCCTGCCTGGCAGGCATCGCAATCCGCCCATGGCCAACGCCGACATCCATCTCGTAGTCCTTGCCGCCGGCAAAGGGACGCGCATGCAATCGGCGCTGCCCAAGATCCTCCACACGGTCGCCGGAGTTCCTCTCATTGAGCATGTTCTCCGCGCGGCGGATGGCCTCAATCCGGCGTCGTCGGTCATCGTTGTCGGCCATCACGCCGATCGGGTGCGCGAGGCGCTTGGGAAACGGCTGGGCCTTCGCTTTGCATTGCAGGAACCGCAGCTCGGCACCGCCCACGCACTGCTGCAGGCGGAGCCGGCGCTTGCCGGCGCTCGTGGAACGCTCCTGTTGCTGTATGGGGACGTTCCTCTGTTGCGGGGAACCACACTGGCGGGGCTCGTCGCGGCGCATCGGGCGAGCGGCGCGGCCGCCACGGTCCTCACGGCCCGCGTGGACAATCCCCACGGGTACGGCCGTATCGTGCGCGAGAACGGGCAGATTACGGCGATCGTGGAGGAGAAGGATGCGACGGCCGCGGAGCGCGCCATCCAGGAGATCAACACGGGCATATATGCCTTCGAGCTGGCGCCGCTCTTCGGCGCCCTCCGATCGCTTGGATCCGCGAACGCACAGGCTGAGTATTACCTCCCGGACATTATTCGGGCATACCGCGCGCGCGGCTTCCGAGTGGCAACTCAGTCGATCGACGATCCGCGCGAAATTCTCGGCGTCAACAGCCGCAAGGAGTTGGCCGACGTGGCAGCGATAGTCAAAACGACGCGCGCCGAGGCGCTCATGGCGGCGGGCGTCACGATCATTGATCCCGCATCGACCTGGATTGGACTCGACGTCAGTGTCGGGCCCGACACGATCATCCACCCCAACGTGCATCTCGAGGGCCGCACGCGTATCGGTGCGCGCTGCGAGATCGAGTCGTGGGTCCGCATCGTCGATTCCGCCATCGAGGACGGCGCGCACATCAGGAACTTCTGCGTGGTGACGGAGTCGCGCGTGGCGGCGGACGCGCGCGTCGGCCCCTTCGCCCACATCCGGCCCGAGTCCCAGATTGGACCCGCCGCGCACGTTGGCAATTTCGTCGAGCTCAAGAAAACGACGCTGGGCGCAGGCGCGAAGGCGAATCACCTGGCGTATCTGGGGGATGCGACCGTCGGCGAGCGCGTCAACGTCGGCGCCGGCACGATCACGTGCAACTACGACGGATCGAAGAAGCACGCGACGGTGATTGAAGACGGCGCGTTCATCGGCAGCGACACGCAACTCATTGCGCCGGTTCGCGTTGGTAAGGGCGCTTACGTCGCCGCCGGCTCATCCATCACGCAGGATGTGCCGGATGGCGCGCTCGGCATCGCGCGCGGGCGCCAGTCGAACGTCGAAGGATGGGTCGAGCGGAAGAAAGGCTCGGGGACAAAGGACTGACCTATGTGCGGAATCATCGGATACATCGGATCGAAGCCGGTCGTGCCGGTTCTCATCGAGGGACTGCGCCGCATGGAATATCGCGGCTACGACTCCGCGGGCGTCGCGGTCGTCAGCCCTGAGGGAATCTCGCTGCGTCGATCGGCGGGGAAGCTCGCCAACCTCGAAAACGCGATCCGCGTCGAGCCGGTCGACGGCCTGTATGG
>JBOGIZ010000372.1:0-2089 GCA_050747805.1 Vicinamibacterales bacterium
GGGTTGAGCAGGCCGACGCCGATCCCGGCCACGATGAACCCGGGGAGCAGGGCGGTCCAGCTCGAATGCGCGCTCAGCCCGGTCATCAGCGCCAGGCCGGCGCCGACGCCGCCGAGCCCGATGGCCATCAGCGCCCGGGCGGGAACGCGGCCCATCAGCGCGACGGCTAGCGGCGCGACCAGGAACGGGACCAGCGTAATCGGCAGGTAGCGCAGCCCGGCCTGAAGCGGCGAGTAGCCCAAGTAGTTCTGGAGATACAGCGTCAGGTACAGGAACAGCGCGAACAGCGAGGCAGACACCGCGGCGGCGGCGATCTGGACGCCGGTGAAGGCGCCGCGCCGGAACAGGTGGAGCGGGAGCATCGGCTCGGGGACGCGCCGCTCGATCGCGGCGAACGCGGAGAGCATCAGCCCCGCGCCGGCGAGCAGGCCCACGATCAGGGGGCTTCCCCAGCCCTCGTCGTTGCCGCGCAGGAGCGCCAGCACGAGCATCAGCAGCGCGGTGCTGAAAGTGATCAACCCGAGCCAGTCGATGCGCGTGGCGTTGGGATCGCGCGACTCGCGCAGCTTGGTCATGGTCAGGGGAATCGCCACCGCACCGACCGGAACGTTCACGAAGAACACCCAGCGCCATCCGAGTCCGCTGGTGATGGCGCCGCCGACGAGCGGCCCGACGGCGACGGAGATGCCGATCGTCGCGCCGTAGATGCCCATCGCGGTGGCGCGCTCCCGACCGGCCGCGAACTCCTGGGCGACCAGCGCGAGCGAGACCGCGAACATCGCCGCGCCGCCGATTCCCTGCGCTCCGCGCGCGATGATGATCCAGAGCGGCGAGTTGGCCGCGCCGCAGAAGGCGGAGGCGACCGTGAACCACGCGATCCCGCTGAGGAAGACCCGTTTGCGTCCCAGCATGTCGCCGAGCGAACCCGCGTTGAGCATCGTCGCTGCGAGGGTGAGCGCGTACGCGTCCACGACCCATTGCAGGTCGGTGAAGGACGTGTGCAGCTCTTTCTGGATGTTCGGCAGCGCGACGTTGACTACCGTGATGTCGAGGAGGAGCATGAACACCGCCACGCACACCACGATGAGAACGCGCCATTTCCGCTCCACAAGAGGGAACCTAGACGAGAAGGAGTCGACCACGACGGTACGAAAGGTCAGCCGGGATGGCGTTGACGCGTTTGCTATCGCGCCCGCTTGCGCGGGCGGCGGATAAAGGTCCGGACATGGCCACGGTCATCGCCTTCGCCAACCAGAAGGGCGGCGTCGCGAAGACGACGACGACGCTCAACCTGGGCGTCGCGCTCGCGGAGCAGGGAATGCGCGTGCTCGTCGTCGATCTCGACCCGCAGGGCAACCTGACGATGTCGCAGGGCTGGAACCCGGACGAGATCGACCGCTCGATGTTCGACGTCCTCGTTCACCGCCTGCCGATCTCGGAGATCGTGCGCACGAACGAGCTCGACGTGGCCGTCTCGTCCATCGATCTCGCCGGCGCCGAGCTTGCGCTCGCCTCGATGATCGGACGCGAGCGCGCGCTCGAGAAGGCGCTGGCGCCCGCGCGCGAGAGCTACGACTTCGTCCTCATCGACACGCCGCCGTCGCTCGGCCTGCTCACGATCAACGCGCTCGTGGCATCCGACGGCGTGATCGTCCCCGTCCAGTGCGAGTACCTGTCGCTGCGCGGGCTCGTGCAGCTCGAGAACACGCTTTCGATGATCCGCGAGAACCTCAACCCGAACGTCGCGATCCAGGGCATCCTCCCGACGATGTTCGACCGGCGGCTCCTGCACTCGCGCGAGGCCGTCGAGATCCTGAAGGAGAACTTCGGCGACCTCGTCCTCAACACGAAGATCCGCAAGACAGTGCGCTACGCGGAGGCTCCGGTGAAGGGCCAGTCGATCTTCAAGTACGACCCGACCGGCGAAGGCGCCGGGATGTACCGTGACCTGGCGAAGGAGGTGCTCGATGGCGCGTCGGCGCGCCAGCATGCGTGAGGGCCCGCTAGCGGATCTGTTTCGCGCCACGGAGGCGGCGCAGAAGCAGGCCGAGCAGCGTGGCGATGGCGAGCAGCAGCCGCCGGAGGACGC
>JBOGIZ010000373.1:0-6624 GCA_050747805.1 Vicinamibacterales bacterium
CGAAAAGATCGGTGTCGTAGTTCGAAAGCTTGCCCTGGATCACGGCCGTGATCCGCTCGAGGCCCATGCCAGTATCGATGGAGGGCGCGGGCAGCGGCTTCAGCGTGCCGTCGGACTGCCGATCGAACTCCATGAAGACGTTGTTCCAGACCTCGACGTAGCGATCGCAGCTGCAGTCGATGCCGCGGCACCGGCGTCCGGCGATCTCCTCCTCGCACGGCACATGATTACCGCGGAAGAAGTGGATTTCCGAGCAGCGGCCGCACGGTCCCGTCTCTCCCATTTGCCAGAAGTTCTCGGCGAGCCCCAGCTCGGTGATCCGATCGGCAGGAACGAACGTCTCCCAGACGCGCGCCGCATCCTCGTCGCGCGCGATGCCGGCCTCACCTTTGAAAATTGTCGGATACAGCCGATCCGACGGCAGGTGCCACACCGTCGTCAGCAGCTCCCAGGCAAATGGGATCGCCTCCTTCTTGAAGTAGTCGCCGAACGAGAAGTTCCCCAGCATCTCGAAGAACGTGTGATGCCGCAGCGACGGGCCGACGTTGTCGAGATCGTTGTGCTTGCCGCTGACGCGCATGCACTTCTGCGACGAGGTGGCGCGCGTGTAGGCGCGCTTCTCCCGGCCAAGGAACGCGTCCTTGAACTGGTTCATCCCGGCGTTGGTGAACAGCAGCGTGGGATCGTCGGCTGGTACAAGCGGCGAGCTCGCCACGATCGTGTGGCCGTTGCGCTTGAAGTACTCGAGGAAACTGCTGCGGATTTGAGACGAGGTCACGAGAACATTGTACTGAAACGGGGCAATTGGTGAATTGGTGGGTTGGTGATCTGGTGAATTGAATTGGTGAATTGCGTGGCTGCCCATTGCCGGCGGGCCGAACGGATGTTGCCAACCCCGCCGGCGGCTGCTATAGTTGACTCCAACATATGGCGATCACACATGGTAGCGGGGAGCTCAAGAAGGGTTCGGCGGAATTTCTGATTCTGTCGCTGGTCGAAGCCCGGCCGCGGCATGGATACGAGATCGCGCAGCTGATCGAAGCCCGATCGGGGGGCGAGCTGACGTTCCATGCCGCGTCGCTCTATCCACTGCTGTACCGGCTCGAGAAGCGCGGCTGGATCGGCGCGCGCTGGGTCGAACGGGCGGGCGTGCGCCGAAGGCGTGTCTACCGAATCACGCCAGCCGGCCGCCGCATGCTCGCCTCACAGCGATCGGCGTGGGAGGCGTTCGTGCGAGCCGTCAACCGCGTAACAGGAGCCGAACATGCCTGACTGGTGCGCAGAAGTCCGTCGGCGACTCGAGGGGGCTTCGCTCCGACCAGAGCGTGAAGCGGAGATTATTGACGAAGTCGCGCAGCACCTTGCGGACAGGTACCAGACGCTTCTCGCTACCGGCTGCTCCGTGCAGGAGGCAGAAGCGGGCGCCAGACGCGAGTTGGACGAAGGCGACGCGATCGGTCGGCGAGTCGCGCGTGTCGAGACGGCGCCGCCGGCGGTGATGACCGCTCGCGAGGCCGAGCGCGGCGCTGGAGTGTTCTCGGGCTTCTGGCAGGACCTGCGCTACGCCGTGCGGGTCCTCCGGCAGCGCCCGCTGCTGTCCGGGACGGCCATCCTGACGATCGCGTTGAGTCTCGGCCCGACGACGGCGGTTCTCGGAATGGCGGAATCGCTCTTCTTCGAGCCGCTGCCGGGCATCGCACGACAAGACAGGCTGCTCACCTACATGTTTGGCACGGCGCACGGCGAGAGCATCAGCCCGAGGACGATCTCTTATGCGGACGCGGACGACATCGCACGCGGCGCAGTGACCATCACCGGCATGGCCGGATATCAAATGACGGACGCTGCATTGGCGGCCGAGGGCGGGGACGCGCGTCTGGTCCAGGGCGCCGCCATCAGCACGAACTACTTCGATCTGCTCGGCGTGCAGCCGATCGCGGGGCGCACGTTTCGTCCAGAGGAGGATCGCAATCCGGGCGGGGAGCCGATTCTCGTGCTTTCGGACGGCCGCGCGCGCGAGTTGTTCGGATCGGCCGGCGCGGCCGTCGGCCGCACAATGCTCATCAACAGTCTCCCGTTCACGGTCATCGGCGTGATCCCGAGCACATTTGCTGGGACGGAGAGGCGAACGACGGTCGATTTCTGGATCACGGGCATGGCTTACAGACGGGTGCAGCAGTTTCCGGTCGCGCACTGGAGGTACGCGCCGAATTACGGACCGTTTTATTCGTTCATCGTCCGCATGACCGACGGCGCCACCGTCGAACAGACGACGGCGGAGTTGAAGACACGGACGCGAGCGCTTGCCGAACAGAACCCGCAACAGAACAAATTATTCGAGACCGTCGGACCCATTTTGCAACCCGGGTTCGCGGCGCCCGCCAGTCTGCGGCCTATCGCGCTGCGCGCCATGGAGCTTATTGCGGCGGTCGCGGCGCTGCTCGTGCTGCTGGGCATGGCCAACGTCGCCAACCTGCTCATCTTCCGCAGTCTCGCGGGTGCGCGCGACATCGCGACACGCAAGGCCCTTGGCGCCTCGACCCGGCGTCTGGTGCAGCTGCGTCTGCTCGAGAGCATCACGCTGGCGTTTGCGGGCGCGGCGGCGGGCATTGGCGTCGCCGTGCTCATCGGCGCGGTCTTTTCCGATTTCATCATTCCCGGCATCGGTCCAATCAGGTTGACGGTCGACTGGCGCGTGCTCGCCCTCACGGCTGGCCTCGCGGTCCTCGTCGGGGCCGGATTTGGCGTGGGGCCGGCGATTCTGACGCTGCGCGAGTCAGTAACCGGCGCGCTGGGACGCGGTGTGCGTACCGAGCCGCCGCGCGTGAACGGTGTCCGGCGAGTGCTCGCCTCGGCGCAGATCGCGATTTCGTTCACGCTGCTGGTTGCCGCGCTCCTGTTTCTCGCGACGCTGCGCAACCTGCACGCGGTCGACCTCGGCTTCGACCCGAGCGGCGTCGTGTTGGTCAATGAGAGTCTGCAAGGCCACGGCTACACCGATGCGCGCGCGCTCGACTACAACCGGCGTCTGCTCGACACGGTGCGCCGTGGGGCTGGCGTTCAGTCGGTTGCCGTCGCGCTTGCACCGCCGCTGTTCGGATTTCAGATCGGGGGCGGTGCCTACCTGCCAGGGACGGATCCCGCTCGAGCGACCGAGGTCGCAATGGACGGCGTATCGTCCGATTACTTTCGCGTGCTCGATCTGCCGCTCGTGCGCGGACGCGCCTTCACCGACGAAGAGGCGTTCAACCCGCGCGCGGATGAAGTCCCGAGCATTCTGAGCGAGACGCTCGCGCGGACGCTGTTCGGGTCGATCGATGTGATCGGTCGCGAGCTGCGGACGCCGTTCTACAACTCGCCGTCGACCGTGCTGCGCGTCGTCGGCGTGACCGGCCCGTCGCGCTTCGCCAGCATCGATCGTCCGCCAGCTCCCGTCCTCTATCAGCCGCTGGCGCGATTTCCGTCAGGCCTGGGCAGCTTCGTGCTCGTCCGTTCGGACCTCGGCGAGGCAGCGGCGGCGCGTGTCGTCGCAAGCGCGGCGGCGGCGATCGATCCCGCGGTGCCAGTCGCCGCCGATCGGACCTTTGCCGCGGTTATCGATCAGCGCCTCGGCGAGCAGCGCCTGTTGGCGTAGCTCCTCGGCGTGCTTGGCTGCATCGCGTTCCTGCTCTCCGCGGTCGGCCTGCACGGTCTTGTCGCGCAAACGGTGACCGAGCGGCGCCGCGAGTTCGGGATCCGCATGGCGATCGGCGCGGATCGCACCCAGATCATGCGGCCGGTTCTGCGGCAGGCCGCGACGCTCGCTTCGGTTGGACTCGGCGCGGGCCTCGTGCTGGCCTGGTGGTCGGGACATCTCGTCGACAGCCGACTCTTTGGCATTACCAGCCGCAATCCGTCGGTCTACGCCGCGGCGGCGGTGCTGATGGCACTCGTCGTCGCCGCGGCAACGTCCGGACCGGCGCGCGCCGCGACACGCGTCGATCCCGTCGAGGTGTTGCGGGTGGAGTAGGGGGGCAGGGGCAATTGGTGAATTGGTGAATTGGTGGGTTGGTGAATTGAGTTGGTGAATTGAGTTGGTGAAATTCGTGATTTCGTGAATTGAGTTGGTGAACTGGCGGGTTGGCGAATTTGAGTTGGTGAATTGGTGGGTTGGTGAATTGGTGAATTGCGTTGGTGAATTCGTTATTTCGTGAATTGAGTTGGTGAACTGGTGGGCTGGTGAATGTGAGTTGGTGAATTGAAGCCTGGCGCGAGCGAGCCAGCGGACGGCGCGGCCAGCGGCGCACGCGAAGCAGTTGTCAACAGCCGAAAGAGCTGGAAATCGATACAGGCGAGCACGGCAGACACGCGGCTGGCGCGCGTCCTGCAGCTCGTCCGCTTCATGAGTTTCGCAGACGATATCGAAAAACGCCTGCACGATTTCGCGATGGCGTCCGTGCGCTTCGCGCGCACGCTGCCGGGCACGGACGAAGGCCGCGAGTGGGGAAGCCAACTGCGGCGCGCATCTACCGGTGCGTCAGCAGCTTATCGCGCCAGCCGCCGTGGAAAGAGCAAGGCCGATTGGCTGAACACGATCGCGGATGCCGTCGAGGAACTGGACGAGTGCGACCACTGGTTCTGCACGATCGACGAGTCTGCTCTTTCTGCCGTGCCCAAAAATCTGCGATCGGAAGTCACAGAGCTGAGGGCAATTCTTGCCAAGTCGCTCGCAACCGGCCGGGCAAACGAGCGTCTCAGAAAAGGCGTCGGACGTGAACGGAAGCCGCTTCGATCACCGGAAACGAACGCCGGCAGCTAGGTCGCCCGAGTATCAAGGACCCGAATTCACCAATTCAATTCACCAACTCACGAATTCTCCAACTCACCAACTCAATCCACCAATTCACCAACTCACCAATTCAATCCACCAACTCACCAATTCACCAATTCAATCCACCAACTCACCAATTCAATCCACCAATTCACCAATTCACCAACTGAATTCACCAAATCACCAATTCACAAATTCACCAATTTCCCCCGCCCCGCGTCCGCAGCACCGCCCTGACGCCCTCCGGCGAAAATCCCTGGCGCATCAGAAACTGATACAGGCGGGCGTATTCCGCGGGCGTCGAGATCTTCGTGCCGCCGCGCAGCTTCTTCTGCAGCGCTTTGGCGATGAGCGCGCGTTCGTCGACGTCGCCGAACGCCTCCGCGATCGCCGCGGAGGCGACGTCGCGCTCGATGCCGATCGCCTGCAGCTCGCGCTGAATGCGGAGCCTCCCGCGCCCTTTTATTTTTAAAGCCGTCCGCACGTAGGCCGACGCCACGCGCTGGTCGTCGAGGGAGCGCGAGTCGATCAGATGTTCGATCGCGCGCTCGATCTCGTCGCGATCATGTTCGCGATCGATCAACCGATCGCGAACCTGCCGCACGGAGAGTTCGCGCCGGGCGAGAAGATGAAGCGCGTCCAGGTAGGCTGATCGGCCTGGCATCGTGTGACCCCTGTCACGTACGTACTTACGCAAAGGCCGCCAAGGAAGCAAAGAATATTTGTGATTGTCTTTGCGAGCTCTGCGCTCTTTGCGTGCGTACGTCGTGACCGCGGCGGCGTGGGCTACCGGCCGCCGAACCGCTCGATCGTCGGCGCGCCAGGTGTGAGGCCGGGCTTTGGCGCGGAGGGCACGCCGCCCGGTTTTAGGGCAGGATTGAGCCTGGCCGCCATGTCATCTTTTGCGGTGTCGGAGGTGCTGGAGATGCCCTGCACCTTGAGCTTGAAGTCGCCGACGTTCGAAGCCCACCGCATCGCCTCGTCGAGTGTCACCACACCCTGCTGATACAGGCCGAAGATCGCCTGATCGAACGTCTGCATGCCGTACTGCGACGTGCCGGCGGCGATGGCACCCGCGATGAGCGACGTCTTCTCCTTGTCGATGATGCAGTCGCGAATGAACGCCGTCGTCACCATCACCTCGACCGCGGGCGCGCGTCCGTTGCCGTCGGCGCGCGGAACGAGCCGCTGCGAGATGACCGACTTCAGCACGGCCGCGAGCTGGCTGCGGACCTGCCGTTGCTGGTGCGGCGGGAACACCGCGATGATGCGATTGATCGTTTCGGTCGCGTCCAGCGTGTGCAGCGTCGAGAACACGAGGTGCCCCGTTTCCGCCGCATGCAGGGCGGTTTCGACGGTTTCGAGATCACGCATTTCGCCCACGAGGATGACGTCCGGATCCTGCCGCAGCGCGGCGCGCAGCGCATGCGCAAACGTCGGCGTGTCTACCGTGATCTCGCGTTGGCTGACGATCGACTGGTTGTCTCGGTGCAGATACTCGATCGGATCTTCGACCGTGATGACGTGGCCCTGGCGGGTCGAGTTGATGTAGTCGACGATCGCCGCCAGCGTCGTGCTCTTGCCGCTGCCAGTCGTTCCGGTCACGAGCACCAGTCCGCGCTCTTCGTGCGCGATGCGCCTGAGGATTGGGGGCAGGCCCAGTTCATCGATCGAACGGACGCGCATCGGAATGACGCGCAGGACGATGCCGATCGTGCCTCGCTGCTGGAAGACGTTGCAACGGAACCGGCCGAGGCCGTCGACGCTGTAAGCCAGATCGACGTCCTGGCTCTTCTTGAAGCGTTCCTTTTGAT
>JBOGIZ010000374.1:0-6526 GCA_050747805.1 Vicinamibacterales bacterium
CCGTGGGAACAGAGGGGCCACGGCTCTTACTTTTGGACCGGCCAACCGTGCCAAGAGCTTCGTACTCGGTAGGCCCTCGGCTACCTCCGAGCGCCGGCTCCAGATTCACACGAAGAAAATCGCGGGACCGGGTTCGATTAGTGCTGCATCGCCCAGCCGGGCTTCGCCGGCCCAGCGTCAGTGCGTAGATCGATCAACGACGACGCCAGATTAGCGCTGTAGAACGTCGTCTTGTGATGGCCGGTCTTGGCTGTCACGCGATAGCCCGCGCAGGCGATCGCCATGTTCGCCGCTTGGAGCGCCGCATTGTACGCCGTCGCGTATTTACGATCCGCGGAGAGGCCCGCGACGTTGGGCATCGGCGAGGTCGCGCGCCACCAGCGCTCGCATGTCATCGAGTTCTTTTTTTGACGTCCGATGATGCTGAACGTTCTTGCCGGCCAACAATTTCGTCCAGGTCACGCTGGCTTCCTTGTACGAATTCCTTTGAGCCGCGCAAGACCTCCGTCAGGAAATGGTCCTTGGCGGCTGCCTTCTTCCGAAATTCTCGCATCGAATAATTGGTGACGTTGATCTCGCGTCCGATCTGGCTTTCGGCCTTGCGCAGCGCGGGCGCGAGATCAGCCAAACCGACGTCACCAATGATCATCAGATCGACATCGCTGAGCGCGTGTTCTTCGGTCCGGGCAACGGAACCATAGACGAACGCGCAGTCGATTCGCGACCGAAACGGCTCTAACGTCTGCTGCAACGTTGGCAACAGCCCAGCGGTCTTCTCAATCAGGCCCCGCAGTTCTGGGAACAGAGGCGACCGCGTTTCCGCCTTGAAGTACGTCCTCGTCCCGTCGCGACGCTGCTGCAGAATACCACCGGCCACGAGCGCCTTGAGCTCACGCTGGAGGCTCGAAGGCGTGGTCTGGAGGTATCCCGCCAGTTCGGACAGGTACCACCACTTGTCCGGGCGAGTCAGCGTTGCGGCCAGTAACTCTCCGCGCACCGTCGGAAACAGCGTGGCAAGCGCACGTGTCTTACGCATTGTGCGTAATATATTACGCATATTGCGTAGTCTCGTCAAATAACCACGGGGCTTGTTTATGGGCTACACGCGCATTACCACTGACCCCGGTCAGATGGGCGGCGTACCGTGCCTGCGCGGCCTCAGGATCCCCGTCGCGACAATTGTCGCTCTCGTCGCCGAAGGCCAGACGACAGAGGACATCCTCGCGCTGTACCCGGACCTCGAAGCTGACGACGTCCGCGAGGCGCTTCTCTTCGCGGCTGACGCAGTTCGGCAGCGAGCCCTGCCCCTTGCCGCGGCCGAATGAGGTTTCTGGTCGACAACGCCCTCTCGCCCGCACTCGCGGTCCTGCTCACCGACGCTGGTCATGACGCCGTCCACGTGCGTTCGCTGGGCTTGCAGCACGCCCAGGACATGGACATTTTCGAGCGAGCGTAGGAACAGCTTCGCGTTCGGCTTGTCGGCCTCCTCTTGGCGCAACGCCAAGAGATCTGTGAACTGACGCGAGATCGTTTTGGCGTGCGCCCGCGCCTATTTTCCTCCGCACGAGTCCTCCTCGGCCCGCTCACTCACACCTTTCATCCGGCACGCCATCGTCATTCCCTGGTTCGCCGATTTCGTGCATCGGTCACGCGAACTTTCTACCCGGTCCGCGAAGATTGGTGACGGGCGCGTGGACGGTGTCGTTCGGCGCGCGGACGTCATCCCGCGACGCGCACACGTCATCGTGCGGCGCGCCGGCGTCGTGACGTGGTCCGTGCTTCCGATCGCTCGGTTCGACCAGTGTGTCGAGCGTTCACGCGAAATCTCTTCCCGGTACGTCATTTCTTTCGGATGCGCCGCGAAGGAATTCGATGGGTCGATCCAGATTTCCGTCCGCACGGCGACGTTTGGGTCGTGACGACTCAAAAAGCGTGATGGTCCGCGGGCGTCTGGCGACAGTGCGTCAGGAACGTGCGACCGCTCATGAACTTTCACGCGAGGGCCGCGTAAAAAGAACCTGAGAAAGGGTGAAAGGACAGGGACAGATGCGGACAAGAGTACGACGACGCCATGAAGCCTACGTTCGCGCGCAGAGCGTGTGCGCCGAGTACAGTGCGCTGTTTGACGCCACGCCTGGTGGACAGAAGGCGCGCGCCGCCCTCGGGACGGACGTGGCCGAGCTCGATCGTCTGCTCACGGTGCAGGCCGTGTCGATCGAGGATCGTCGCGCCGCGACGGAGCAGAGCCGTCTCTCGCGCATAACCCTCCGCGACGCCGCCAAGGCCGTCGTGAGCGTCGGCAGAATCGTGAACCTCGACGCCGCGGTCATGGGGACGATGAAGCTACCCGGCGCTGCGAGCGACGACGAGCTGCTGGCCTACTCGCGGGGGCTCTCCGAGCGCGTCTCAGCGCATGCCGACGCGTTCGTGGCGGAGGGGCTGCCGCCCGATCTGCTGAAGCATCTTGACGATGGCGCGACGGCGTTCGCGGCGGCGCGGGATGGGCAGGCTGGGGCGCGTCAACGCTTCAGCGCCGCGTTCGAGTCGATTCGCGAGACGCTCGACCATACCGACAAGATGATCGACGTGCTCGAGGCGATCGTGCTCAACACGCCGGACGCGCCGCCAGAGGTGCTGACGCAGCTGCGCATCGCGCGGCGCGTCGGCCCGCGGGTCAGCGTGCCGGTGCCAAAGCCTCCGCAGCCTGCGCCGGCCGATAAGGCGGCGTAGGCGCCGAGCGCCGCGCGTGCGTGACGCGTTCACACCTTTCTCACAACGCACGCGCGGTGTCTTTATCATCCTCATCCGAGGGGCGTTGCCCCTCGGATAAAGACGCCGCGTTGCCCCTCGGACTCCCCTGCACGCGCTCTTCGGCACTGCTTTGACTTTGTGGGTCTTGTCGTACAAAATGTCATACATGGGTGCGGTGTCCATCCGTGAGCTGCAGCAGAACCTCAAGCGCGTCATGGCGCGGGTCGAACGTGGTGAAGTCGTCGAAGTCACCCGCCGACGCAAGACGGTGGCGCGCTTGGCGCCCGTGTCGCGCAGAGGCCCCGGTGCGCCCTGGCCGGATCTGAAGGCGCGGAGACGCACCGTGCTGGGCGACCGAGTCGTCGTACCCGGCGGCTCCGACATCGTCATCGAAGGTCGTGACGAGCGTTGAACACCTATGCCGACTCCAGTGCGTTGGTGGCCCTGTACGTCACGGAGCCATTCTCGGATGCCGCCGACGCCGCGTTGAGGGCCGCGGGCCAGATTCCGTTCAACCTGATTCACCAGCTCGAAGTGCCGAATGCCTTCGAGCGCCTCGTCGGCCGCAAATTGCTCACGAGAGAGGAATGCCGCGGTCTCTACGACCACCTCCAAGAGGATTTGGACCATCGACGGCTGGTGGCGACTGCCGTGGACCTGGACGCCGTGTTTGCTCAGGCGACGGAGCTGTCAACGGCCCATGCCGCGAGGTTCCTGGCGCGCAGCCTCGACCTGCTGCATGTCGCCGCGGCGCACGTCAGCGGGTGCACGAGGTTCGTCTCGGCTGACGACCGCCAGATTGCAGTGGCGAAGACCACCGGCCTCACCGTCATCGACATAAAGCGCCGCGCGCGACGGACTCGGCGACAGCGGTAACGTTTCGCCGAACTCGACCATCAAAGCGGGTGAACTGGCCGGAGCTGTCGCTGAAGCTTTAAAGACTGGCACCATATGGCGTCGCGATGTCGGACGTGACCGCGTTTCTGCTGCCCGGGCCAGGTTCCGATTCGTCTGCGTAGGTCCAGAAAGGGTTCGTGCGGCCCCGCGCGGAGGACCGTAGTATTGTCGTCGGCGATGAACGCGGCGCCGTCGAGCGAACTGCGATCCCAGTTCGGCGACATCGACATTTACCTCTTCGATCAACTGCTGCGCGGACGTTTCGACGGCCGGCGCCGCATCCTGGACGCCGGCTGCGGCAGCGGACGCAACCTTCCGTTTCTGCTCTCGCGCGGTTTCGAGGTCTTTGCCATCGATGAGGATCCCGCAGCGGTCACGGCGGTGCGAACGCTGGCGGGGCGGCTCGCGCCGGCGCTCCCGCTCGACCACATCCGGCAGGGAACGCTCCATGCGCTGCCCTGGTCCGGCGGCCGGATGGACGCCATCATCTGCAGCGCCGTCTTGCACTTCGCCCGCGACCGCGCGCACTTCGAGCGCATGCTCGAGGAGTTGTGGCGCGTGCTCGCGCCGGGCGGGCTCCTGTTCGCCCGCCTCGCGTCGAGCATCGGCCTCGAGTCTCTGATCGAGGCGACCGTTGGCCGAGTGCGGCTTCCCGATGGCAGCGATCGATTCGTGGTTGACGAGCGCTATCTGCTGGACCGGACCGCCGCGCTCGGCGCCACGCTGCTCGATCCGATCAAGACGACCAACGTCCAGCAGCAGCGCTGCATGACGACGTGGGTGGTGCAAAAGACCGATCATTCCCAGCTGCGGCCGCTACACCAAGGCGGCCATTCTGCATGACCATCTCTGCGACCGTTCCTTACATCGCCGCGATGCCGACGGCGTGTTCCGGCAAGCGATGCGGACGCTCGGGGTGCCGCTGATTCGCCGCTGGATGAATGTGGGCGGCGGTTCGATGGGGGCGCTCGGAACGGCTGATGCCCGGAAGGATTGGTGGAAGGATGCGCCGACGGTGATTCCGATCACCGTCTGTGCGCTGCCGATCCTGGCCCCCACGGCCATCGGCGTCATGCTGACGCTGCTGGTGTGGTACGGACTCGAGATCGTCGGCTGGTTGCCCCTTTGGTTCGTGGCGAGGGTCAGGAAAAGGCGCAATCGCCCAACAAAGCGGGTGAACTGGCCGGAGCTGTCGTTGAAGCTCTGAGCGGTGGGCGAACACGAACATCAAGGGCGGCAGCCGGCCGAGGCGGTTACGAACGCTCGTCGAATTGACTGCCCAGTTCGACGAGGGCTTCGCCGCGTGCGAGCATAGGAAGCAGCGCGGGCCACGCGATGGCGACGAGACTGCGGAGTCGCGCGTTCGACGTATTGCCGCACGTCACCAACACGACCTGCGGTGGCGGTCCGTGCTGCTCAAGCAGCCCCGTGAAGTCCGCGTCCTTCGTCATGACAATGGCGGACTCCTTCCGCGCAGCCATGAAGATCTCTCGGTCGGACGCGCGCTGCAGGTGCAAATCCCGGACGGGCAGGCACTCGACGCCGCAGGTGTCGTGGATCCATGCGGCCAACGCGGGCGGCAACTGATTATCCAGCCAGACCGTCACGCGGCGACGATGGGGTGATCGAGTCGCCGGCTGGCAAAGCGGAGGCACGCGGTGATGTCTTCCGCTTCCAAATCCGGCAGTTCTTCGAGCACGAGTTCTGGCGACAATCCAGAGGCGAGCAGATCCAGGACGTCCGTGACGCGGATGCGAAGGCCCCGCACGCACGGACGGCCGCCACACTGGTCGGGGTTTACGGTAATCCGTTCGGCGACCGCGGCCATGCTGGGATCTCCTCGATCACAGAATACACCGCATCCAGGTCCGTGCGCCTGACCGGCAGGGCCGGGAGCACTGAGTGGCCCCCTTCGAGGATCTCCTCCGATGGACACAACCGTCCGGCGATCAGTCGAAGGTGACGTCGTTGGATTCCCGAACGGCCCTCGAGTTGATATGCGCGAGTTGGACGCGAGATTCTGGGCCGTCCTGCGCGGGTTCACGTATTACGCCGAGTCAGAGGTGTTCGACGTTCCGGTGGATCAACGCACTGATTTCGCATCGGTGCCGCGCGCGTTCGTCTGGTTCATTCCCACCTACGGCCGCTACACGAAGGCGGCCGTTCTGCATGACCATCTCTGCGATCTCTCGCGGGGAGGGACGTTTCACCGCCGTGATGCCGACGGCGTGTTCCGGCAAGCGATGCGGACGCTCGGGATGCCGCTGATTCGCCGCTGGATGATTGGTCGGCGGTCCGATGGGGAGCGCTCCGAACCGCTGATGGCCGGAAGGATTGGTGGAAGGGTGCGCTGTCGTTGAAGCTCTGGGGCGAGGCGCCTCCCAGTACAATCGGAGGATGCCTGACGACGATCTCAAAGCAGAACTGGAACGGCTCAAGGCCGAGAACGAGCACCTGAAAAGTCAGCGCGGGCGCAACGCGGGACTGAAGGTCAGCGAAAAGGGTGGCGTGTCGGTCTACGGGCTTGGACGCTTCCCCGTCACCCTCTACAAAGAACAGTGGATCAAGCTGCTCGGCATGTCCGACGAGATCCGAGCATTCATCAAGGAAAACGAATCCAAACTGAAGGCGAAGGAGCAGTAGCCGTGAGCGAGTCGACGCCGCCCGCGCAGGCGGGTCCGACGTGCGGCACGCCGCTGGTCCACGTCAGCACGGAGGTCTCGTCCGGCGCGTTCCGCACGCAGGCGGCCTCGATGCCGCAGATCCCCATCCATTACTATGATTGCCCGTCGTGCCACACATGCTGGAAGCTCGGTCAGCGCCTGCTGCCGGATCCCATCCGGCAGATCCTAAAGGGCTGATCGCGCGGGCGCTCAAC
>JBOGIZ010000375.1:0-2227 GCA_050747805.1 Vicinamibacterales bacterium
GACCAGGACCATAGCGAGTTCAGCCGCCGTATCGCCGACGGCCTGCGCGCCGAGAAAAGCCTTCGCGTGAGGACGACGCCGGACGAGGCGGGCACGGGCGCGCCGCTCGACCGCACGGCCGCCGAGTCGCTCGTGCGTGACGGCACCGTTCCCGTCGCGATCGTGCTCCCCAAGGGACTCGGCGCGGGCGCCGCAGCATTCGGGCAATCACCGGACGCGCCGCGCATCACGCTGCTCGCGGACGTCTCGGATCAGATCGCGCCGCAGATGGTGTACGGCCTTCTGCAGAAAGTGGCGATGACGTCGGCGCCCGACATCCTGATGCAGGGCGGCCTCGCGCAATTCGAGCGGTACGCGGGTCCGCTCACCGCCGAACAGCGCAGCGCCGTCGACGCATGGCTGCCGCGCCTGCGCGAGACGGCCGGCCGAAGCGGCCAGACCGACAGCACCGGCGCCTTCGGGATTGGCGTCGACACCGTCGACGTGATGCGCGCGGCCACACACGAAAGCCTGATCTCGTTTTACGCCGCCGGCATCGGCGTGATGTTCCTGCTGTTTTCGATGTCGGGCGCAAGCGGTACGCTGCTCGACGAAGTGGATTCCGGCACGCTGGACCGTGTGCTGTCGACGCGCGTCGGCATGACCGGCCTGCTGGCGGGGAAGTGGCTGTACCTGGCGTGTCTGGGCGCGGCGCAGCTCACGGTGATGTTCCTGTGGGGCTGGCTGGTGTTCCACCTCGATTTCTTCCGGCATATCGTTGGCTTCGCCGTGATGACGGCGTTCACCGCCATGGCGGGCGCCGCCTTCGGGCTGCTGCTCGCGTCGATGGCCCGCACGAGAGCGCAGCTGTCGGGGATGTCGACGATCATCATCCTGACGATGTCGGCGCTCGGCGGCAGCATGTTTCCGCGGTTCCTCATGAGCGAGACGATGCAGCGGGTCGGGCTGCTCACGTTCAACGCATGGGCGCTCGACGGATTCCTGAAAGTATTCTGGCGCGATGCCGCCGTGTGGCAGCTGTGGCCACAGCTGCTGGTGCTCACGGCCTTGACGGTGGCGTTCCTGGGAATGGCGCGGACGTTCGCCAGGCGGTGGGAAGCAGCGTAGGCGAATTAGTGAATTAGTGGATTGGCGAATTGGTGGATTGGTGAACTGGTGAATTCGCATGCGCGCGCTACCGCGCGCGCTTCAAACGAAGGACAATTCACCAGATCACCAATTCACCAACTCACTAATTCTCGTTATTTCTCTTCCGTGAGCGCGATCCCGAAGCGCTCGGCCATGCGATAGAGCGTGCGGCGATCGATGCCGAGGACCTCCGCGGCCCGGGTGCGGTTGCCGCCGACCTGATCGATCACGTGCAGCAGATAGCGGCGCTCGATTTCATCGAGGGACGGCAGATCGACGAAGAGCCGCTCTTCGAGGTCGGGTCCGGGCGCGGGCTTGAAAGGAAGATCGGCAAGATCGATTTGCGATCCGCGGCTGAAGACGACGAGCCGTTCGATCGTGTTTTCCAGCTCGCGGACATTTCCCGGCCAGCGGTAGTTCGAGAGCGCCGTTAGCGCGGCCGCAGTCAGTTCGACGGTTCGTCCCGCGCGGCTGCAGGCGTTGCGCAGGAAGGTTTCGATCAGCAGCGGGATGTCCTCGCGGCGCTCCCGAAGCGCCGGCGCGTGGATCACGATCACGCTCAGCCGGTAGTAGAGGTCCTGCCGGAAGCGCTGCTGCGCGACTTCGCGCTCGAGATCGACGTTCGTGGCGGCGACCACGCGCACGTCGACCTTGACGATCCGGCTCGCGCCGACAGGGCGCACTTCGCCTTCCTGCAGGACGCGAAGCAGCTTTACCTGCAGCGCCGGCGAGGTCTCGCCGATTTCGTCGAGGAACACGGTGCCGCCGTTGGCCTGTTCGAAGATGCCCTTGGCGTCCGACACGGCGCCCGTGAATGAACCGCGCGCGTGTCCAAAGAGCTCGGATTCAAGAACCGTTTCGGTGAGCGCGCCGCAGTTGATCGGGACGAACGGCCGCGACGCACGCCGGCCGTTGGCGTGGATCGCACGCGCGATCAGTTCTTTGCCGGTTCCACTCTCGCCGGCGATGAGCACGGGCGCCGCCGCGTTCGCCGCGTGGGCGATCTGTTTGTAGACGGCCAGCATCGGCGCGGTGCGGCCAATCAAACCGGGCGGCGGCACCGGCGGCTGCGGTCGTCCGGGTTCCGCCGGTCCGGGAG
>JBOGIZ010000376.1:0-5667 GCA_050747805.1 Vicinamibacterales bacterium
ACCGAGGCGAGCGGTCTGGACGCCGTACACCGCCGGCGCGCCCGCCTCGCGAGGAGCCCCCCCGACGTCCGCCCGTGGAGCGCGTGGCGCAGCCGGAAGACTCGCCTGCCGCGGCGCACGCGGCCGCTGCGGAGGGTCGCGATCAGATCGATCGCGATCAGATCGACCGCAACCATGTCGAGCGCGCGGAAAATCAGGAGTCCGTGGACCAGCCGGCTGCCGGTGATTCGGACGCGGAACGCCGATCCATCGAGGATCCGGATGCGGATCGCGCCGAGCTGACGGTCGACTCCGGAATACTCGTCGACGGTGTCGAGGGTGAAGCGCAGCAGGCGGATCAGTCGCCCTTGGCCGCCGCCGCACGGCTCGGGTCCGAAGCCCTTGGCCGACTGCGCGCCCGGTACGCGGAGGTCATGACCCGCATCGCCGAACGACCGATGGATGAGACGGCACGGGAAGAGCTGAAAACACGAGCCCAGCGTCTTAATCCTGACATGTGGGTCACGTCCGATGAGGTCGCGCAGGCGCTGGAAGAGTACGAGACGGTGTTCGAAAGCCTGCGCAGTGTGATCGGCGGCGAGCGGCGTCGGCGTCGAGGCCGCCGGCGCTCAGGGCGACGCGAGGGATCCGCGGGAAATGGACAGGTATAATCAGGGCATGTATGCACGTCCGAGCTGGCGGAAGCTGTCTTTCTGGCTGACCGCTGGTCTCATGGCGCTTACGGCCGCGATCGCGGCGCAGTCGCCCGCCCAGAAGCCCACACCGCCTCCCGCGGCTCCGCAAAAGCCGAACGAAGGCGTCCTTGTCCCCCAACAGCACCCGGACATCATTCGGCGAAGTGTCGATCTCGTCACCAGCGACGTCATCGTCCGCGACGACAAAGGACAATTCGTTCCGGATCTCGCCAAGAACGATTTCGATTTGTACGAAGACGGCGTCAAGCAGGATGTCGTCACGTTCGTGCTCACGCACGGCGGGCGCGTGATCACCGACACCGGGGCCGCGCCGCCGCCCGTGCAGGAGGGCGTGCTGCTCCCGCCGTCGCGTCCGCCGAGCGATACGTCGGGTCGCGTATTCATCATCTTCGTGGACGATCTGCATCTCGACTTCCAGAACACCGGACGCATCCGCGATCTGTTCAAGAAGATCTCGAAAGAGCTGATCCACGAGGGGGACATGTTCGGCATCGTGTCGACCGGCCCCTCGTCGATTGCCATCGACATGACGTACAACCACAAGCTGCTCGACGAAGCGATCGAGAAGATTTCGGGTGACGAGCTGTCGCCGAAAGACATCATCGAAGCGCCTGACGGTTCGCAGGGCCCCCCGGAAGTCCGTTATCGCGCGCACGTGGCGTTTTCGACGGCCGATGGCATCCTCCGCAATTTCGAGCAGATCCACGATCGGCGGAAGGCGTTCATCTATGTCAGCGACGGGTACGATTTCGATCCATTCGCCAAATCGCGGCAGGCCGCCGAGGCGCAGCGCGAGGGCGCCTCCTGCACGAATCCCGCGGATCCGTCTTCGTGCACGACGCCCAACCAGAACTGCAACGCAGGCGACCCAGGCTGTATCGCGAACTCGGCCGTGCCCGCGTACGATCCGTTCTCGCAGGAACTGAGCGACAATGAGTTCGCCGAATCAGATCTCGTACAGGAACTCGCGGAGCTGACGCGGGAAGCCAATCGCGCCAACGTGACCATGTACACCATCGATCCGCGGGGTTTGGTCGGAGGTCCGGACATCGATCAAACCGACATCGATCCAACCGAGTGGCAGGATCACATCCGCGAGACGCAGGACAGCCTGCGTGTGATCGCCCAGCAGACGGGCGGCATCGCGGTCGTCAACCAGAACGACTTCGACAAGGCGCTCAAGCGGATCGACGCGGAAACGAGTGATTACTACGTGCTCGGGTATTACTCCAGCAATCCCGATCCCACGAAGAAAGTGCGGAAGATCGAGGTCCGCGTCAAAAAGTCCGGGAAGTACGTCCTCAATTACAAGACCCAGTACTCGCTGCGGCCGCCGCCGAAGGGTGCGGTCAAGACCAAAAAAGGCGGATAGCGCGATCCGGAACTTCGGATCCGCGCGGTATACAGTGTCCGGTATTGGAGCGTACCGGACACTTTTTCTTTTTCCGCGCGTACGCCAACGCCGCCGAGTTTTTTACGCGTGCGTCACTTCCCTCGATCTATAATCTGCCGCCGGTTGACAGGCTTTCACGAAACTCAATTCAGTTCGCACTTGGAGATCATTTCATGACCTTACGTACGAAGGCTCTGTGGAGTCTGCCGCTCGTACTGTGTTTCGGGCTGCTGTTCGCGGCGCGGGCGGGCGCCCAGACCACAACGACCGGAAACATTTCAGGCACGGTCACCGACGCGCAGGGCGCCGTGCTGCCCGGCGCCACCGTCACGGCGGTGCACGTCGCGACCGGTACGAGCTACGAAGCGACCACGAACAACGAAGGACATTTCAGCATCCTGAACGTGCGCGTCGGCGTGTACAACGTTTCCACGGCGCTGAGCGGATTCAAGGACGAGAAGCAGGAAGCCGTCAACGTGCAGCTTGGCGTGGACAAGACCGTCGACTTCAAGATGCAGGTCGCCTCGGTCACCGAGAACGTGAACGTCGTCGCACAGGCCTCGGTCCTCGACACGAATGACGCCGGCGCGGCCTCGAACATCTCGCAGGGTGTCATCGAATCGCTGCCGACGATCGCGCGCAGCATCACCGACTTCGCGCGCGTCTCGCCGTTCGTCAATCCGACGACGCTCGGAAGCAACGGCGATCAGGCGTTGTCGATTGCGGGCCGGCACAATCGCTACAACAACATGCAGATCGACGGCGCGGTCAACAACGACCTGTTCGGCCTCGCCGACACGGGCACGCCCGGCGGACAGACCGGCACGCAGCCGATCAGCCTCGATGCCATTCAGGAAGTGCAGGTTGTGGTCTCGCCCTATGACGTCCGACAGGGCGGCTTCTCCGGCGGCGGCGTCAACGTCATCACGAAGAGCGGCAGCAACACCATCAGCGGCACGGGCTACACCTTCCAGCGCAACCAGGCGCTCATTGGGCAGATTCCGGCCATCGCCACCGTGGCGACGCCGAATCCATCGAAGACGAAGGTCGGTACGTTCACCGACAAGCAGAGCGGCGCCAGCCTCGGCGGCCCGATCATGAAGAACAAGGCGTTCTACTTCGGCAACATCGATTTCCAGCGCAAGAACACGCCATCCGGCTTCTCCGCGGACGGCAGCAGCGGTCAGCCCTGGGATCCGGGCGATCAGGCGCTGATGCAGCAGGTGTTGTCGATCTCGCAGACGCAGTACGGCTTCAATCCCGGCGGGCTGTCGCAGTTCAGCCGTCCGACGAACAACGACAAGGTGTTCGTCCGAACCGACTTCAACCTGTCGTCGAAGAACCGTCTGACGGCCCGCGTGAATTACGTGAACGGTCTGCAGTACGTCGGCACGCCGACCACGACGAACTACCTGCTGCCGGATCGGTTCTACGACATCCGCGACAAGACGATCTCGAGCGTCGGACAGCTCGACACGACGATCTCGGGCAACATGTTCAATCAGGCCCGGGTGACGTATCAGCGCGAGCGCAACGTTCGCGGCGATCAGCCGGGGAACAGCGCGTTCCCGTCGACCGAGGTCGATTTTCCAGACGGCAACTACGTCACGTTCGGGACCGAGACCTCCTCGCAGCAGAACAAGCTGAATCAGGACATCGTCGAGATCAACGACGACCTGACGTGGGTGAAGGGCAACCACACGATCACGATCGGCACCCACAACGAGCTGTTCCGCTTCTACAATCTGTTCATCCAGAACGCCTACGGCACCTACCGATTCTCGAGCGTGGCGAACTACCAGGCAAGTTTGGCGCAGTCGTACGCATACAACTATTCGAACGATCCGAGCGATCCGCTCTTCGCCGCGGACTTCGGCGTGCAGCAGTACGGCGCGTACGCCGGCGACCTCTGGCGTCTGAAGCCGAACTTCACGATCAATTACGGCAGCCGCTACGACCAGCCGCACTTCCCCGACAAGCCGTCCGCGAATCCGCTCGCGGTGTCGGACTTCAACTTCGCGACCAACGTCGTCCCCGCTCCGAAGATGATCTCGCCGCGCATCGGGTTCAACTGGGATCTGAGTAACGGCAGCGACAATCGCCAGCAAATCCGCGGCGGCATTGGATCGTTCGCCGGCCGGACGCCGTACGTGTGGCTCTCGAACCAGTACGGCAACACCGGCGTCGACATCACCTCGATCTCCACGGGGTACAAGGCGACCAACTCCATTCCGTTCGTCGCCGACGTCACCGCCCAGCCGACGACGGTCAGCGGCGCGACCGCGGGCAAGCAGACGATCAACATGGTCGATCCCAACTACAAGTACCCGCAGATCCTCCGCGGCAATCTCGCGTACGATCGCGCGCTGGGCGTGTGGGGTCTGGTCGGCACGGCTGAACTTGTCTGGTCGAAGACCCAGGACGACGTGCTGTGGAAGGACCTGAACTACGCGCCGACCGGAGCGGTCCGTCCAGACGGACGGCTGGCGCTCGCCAAGGTCGACAACAGCATCAACGACGCGGTGCTGCTCACGAACACGAACAAAGGTAACACTGAGACGTTCGCGTTCAAGATCGAACGGCCGTACCGGCACGGCTTCTACGCGAGCGGGTCGTACATGTACAACCGCGCGAAGAGCATCAGCGACGGCGGCGCGTTCGTCGCGCTCAGCTCGTGGCGCGACCAGTACGAGAACTCCGATCCGAACAATCCGGCGCTCGCCACCTCGGACTACCAGGCCGGCAACATCGTCAAGCTCACGGGCTCGGTCGACGTGCCGATGGTGCACCACCTTCACAGTGTCCTATCCGCCTTCTACGATGGTCAGACGGGGCAGCCGTATTCGCTCGTGTTCAACGGCGATGCGAACGGCGATACGACGACGTTCAACGACATCGCGTTCCTGCCCTCGAGCGCGGATCAGGTGATCGTGACCGGCGGCACCTACGCCCAGCTCGCGGCATATCTCGCGAAGGATCCCTCGGCGCAGGGCCAGCTGGGAACGGTGCCGAATCGCAACACCGGGACCTCGCCGTGGACCAACGAACTCGATGTCCGCTACGAAATCAACGTCCCGATCAAGCGGACGCAGGTGCAGCTTTCGATGAGCGTGCTGAACTTCCTGAACTTGCTCGACAGCAGCTGGGGCTGGCACTACTTCCCGAACTTCTACTCACCGCAGACGTTGGGCTACAAAGGCATCGACGCGGCGACCGGCAAGGAGATCATCGACATCTCGAACATCACGTCGCCGAACTTCCTCGGGACCTTCACGCGCGACGATCTCCGGTCGCGGTGGCAGGCGCAGTGGGAGGCGCGGATTCGCTTCTAGAACGCGCGGCTCAGACCCGAACGCCCGGTTCCGGTTTCCCACCGGACCGGGCGTTTTCTTTGTCGGCTCCTTCGAAAGGTTCAGAGAGACGGAGGACACGGGGGAAACGGGACGTGCCTCACAACGGAGACGCGGAGCAACGGAGGCGAACGGAGACGAACTCTCGATCGCGCGGAGGCTGCCGCGCCGCGCTGCGCGCGGCGGGGACTGACAGGAAGGGGCGACAAACAAACCGCTGCCCTATAAC
>JBOGIZ010000377.1:0-4876 GCA_050747805.1 Vicinamibacterales bacterium
CCATTGTCGCGTCCTCCGACGACGCGATCGTCGGGAAAGACCTGAACGGCATCATCCAGACATGGAACCACGCGGCGGAGCGGATGTTCGGGTTCACCGCGGAGGAAGCGGTCGGCCAGTCAATCACGATCATCATCCCCGAGGAGCGGCTCGCGGAAGAAACCGAAGTGCTGACGCGAATTCGCGCGGGACTTTCCGTCGAGCATTTCGAGACGGTGCGCCGACGGAAGGACGGGTCGTCCATCGACGTTTCGCTGACCGTGTCGCCCATTCGCACGGCGGACGGCGTCGTGATTGGCGCGTCGAAGATCGCGCGCGACATCGGCGAGCAGAAGCGGCTGCGGGCGGCGGCCGACGAAGCGAGCCGACTCAAGGACGAATTTCTTGCCGTGCTCTCGCACGAACTGCGCACGCCGCTCAACACGGTGCTCGGGTACGCACGGATGCTGCGGCGCGAAGACCGGAGAATGGAGGGAGAAGCGCGCACGCGCGCCCTGGACGCGCTCGAGCGCAATGCCGACGCGCTCAACCACCTTGTCAACGACGTGCTCGATACGTCGCGGATCGTGACGGGCAAGCTGAGGCTGGCGTTCGAGACGTGCCGCATGGCCGACGTCGTGCAGCGGGCTGTCGACACCGTGGATCCGGCCGCGGAGGCGAAAGGCGTTGCCCTGTCCGTCCACCTCGAGCCGTCGGCCGTCGTGTCCGGCGACCCTGACCGGCTGCTGCAGGTCGTCTGGAATCTGCTGGCGAACGCGGTGAAGTTCACGCCGGCCGGCGGGACCATTACGGTGCGCGCCGAGCGCCGCGGACCTGCGGTACTGATGTCGGTGCGCGATACCGGCGTCGGCATCGCGAAGGAAGATGTGCCGTACGTGTTTCAGCGCTTCTGGCAGGCGCAGTCCGGCGTCTCCCGCGAGTTCGGCGGCCTCGGGATCGGCCTCGCGCTCGCGCGCCACCTCGTCGAGCTCCACGGCGGATCGATTCAGGTCCAGAGCGAGGGTCCCGGCACCGGCGCGACGTTTACCGTTTCATTGCCGTCGGCGGCGACACTGCGCGCGCGGCAGCGCCAGCTCAGACCCGTCGCGAAATAACGCCGGCGCGTGTGCGAATGTAGAGCTCAGGGGGCGGAGAAAAAGTGGCGCGCCCGGCAGGGCTCGAACCTGCAACCTTCGGCTCCGGAGGCCGACGCTATATCCAATTGAGCTACGGGCGCACAGGGGAAATTGGTGAATTGGTGGATTGGTGATCTGGTGAATTGGCTTTGAAGCGCGGCCGGTAGGCCGCGCATGCGAATTCACCAATTCACCACCTCACCAATTCACCAATTTCTTCTGGCGCGCCCGGAGGGATTTGAACCCCCGACCTACGGGTTCGAAGCCCGGCGCTCTATCCAACTGAGCTACGGGCGCGTAAGCATGGAAGTCTATCATCCAGCCGGTTTTGCGCGAAGTTACCCGAGCGGATTCTTCGCGAAGCAGAACTCGTCCACGACGCGTCCACCGATGAGGTGTTCCTGAATGATGCGCTCGGCACGTTCGGGTGTAACGCCTGCGTACCACGCGCCCTCGGGATAGACGACGCAGATCGGACCGGCGGTGCAGATCCGGAAGCATTGGCATTTGGTCCGATAGCAGGGACCATCTGGACCGGCGATATTCAGCTCCTTCATCCGGCGCTTTACGTACTGCCACGTCGCATCGGCTGCCTCCGTGGGCGCGCAATCGGGCCCCAGGCAGAGAAACAAATGCCGCACGAGCTTGCCGACGCCGAAGGCGGCCGCTGCCTGCTCGGGTGTGTCGTACTTGCGTTTCGCCATCAGCCTCGATTCGATCATACGGCACTGGGCTTGCGTCGGTGATTGCCGCGAAAGGAGCCCTTATGGCAGAGCGAGACGACCGGCCCGAGGACGAACAGCTGCGCGGTATCGGCGGCGAAGACGACGACGATATCGAAGCCTCCGAGGAATTTGACGAGCAGGACGAGGAGGACGACGACGAGGAGGGCACATTTTGACGCGAGGCACGACGAGAGAAACGGTGGTGGTGACGGGCGCGTCCGCTGGACTCGGACGCGCCGTCGCCCGGCGTTTCGGCGTCGATCGCGCCAACGTCGTGCTGATCGCGCGCGGACGCGACGGACTCGAGGCGGCACGAACCGAGATCGAAGAAGCCGGCGGGCGAGCGCTCGTCGTCGCCGCGGACGTCGCGGACGCGGACGCGATCGAGGCGGCCGCCGCGCGCGCGGAGGAGACGTTCGGCCCGATCGATATCTGGATCAACAACGCGATGACGTCCGTCTTCTCGCCGGTGCGCGAGATGCGCGCGGAGGAGTATCGTCGCGTGACCGAGGTGACCTATCTCGGCGTGGTGCACGGCACGCTCGCGGCGCTGAGGCGCATGCTGCCGCGCGATCGGGGGGCGATCGTCCAGTCGGGATCGGCGCTCGCGTATCGCGGGATCCCGCTGCAGTCGGCGTACTGTGCCGCGAAGCACGCGATTCAGGGCTTCATGGACTCGCTGCGCAGCGAGCTGCTGCACGACGGCAGCCGCGTGCACGTCACGATGGTGCAGCTGCCGGCGATGAACACGCCGCAGTTCGGGTGGGTGAAGAGCCGCCTGCCGCACACGGCACAGCCCGTTCCGCCGATCTACCAGCCGGAAGTCGCCGCCGAGGCGATCCACTGGGCGGCGCACCATCGCCGGCGCGAGCTGTGGGTCGGCGCACCAACCGTGCAGGCGATCCTCGCGAACCGGATTGCGCCCGGCGCGCTCGATCACTATCTCGGCGCGACGGGGTACTCCGCACAGCAGACCGACGAGCCCGAAGATCCGTCGCGGCCCAACAATCTGTGGACGCCGGTGCCAGGCGATCATGGCGCGCACGGCAGCTTCGACGCGCGCGCCTCGTTCGACAGTCCGCAAGCGTGGACGTCGATGCACCGACGGATGGCGGCAGCGGTGTCGGTCGCCGGCCTTGCGCTGGCGGCGTTCGGGTACCGGGCGATCAAGAGCTGACGCGGTGCCGCGCCCGGCCTGCGCCGACGCGTGGAACGCGCCGACGGCTGGAACGTGCCGACGGCTCGGCATAAGACCACAAAGGTACAAAACCCACAAAGAAAGCGACTCTGTCTTTGAGATCTTTGTACCTTTGCGATCTTCGTGCTGCCGGAGAGTCGGCCCACCCGTCACGCCGTGTATTCGGGTGGCCGCTAGTCCCCTGGAAGCGTGATGCGTTGCATACGTCCCGGAGCGCGGCGCCCGGATGGCAAGGCGCGACGACCGAGCATAGTGGGCCTATGTGAGGGAGGAGCAACGCCGCCAGCCGGGATGCCCCGCCCGGGAATTATGTGACGCATCACGTTTCCAGGGGACTAGGCCTTCCCGTACTTACGAAAGAGCGTCTCCAGACTCGCTGGCTTCGATGTTCTCAGGGCTGCCCACAAGTCGTCGGCCTCGGCGAATCTGGCGGGCGCGGTGTGGATCGTGAAATCGCGCGGATCGACATCCGCGTCAACCTCCTGCCACGTGAGCGGCGTCGACACGCCCGCGTACTCGCTGGCTCGCGCGCTGTAGGCGGTGGCGAGCGTCTTGCCGAGAATGTTCTGCAGGAAATCGACGTAGACCGTTCCGCGCGGGCGGCGCGCCACGGTACGTTCGATGGTCGCCGCGCGCGGGTGGCGTGCCGCGACGACCGTGGCGACGATCTGGCAAAACAGCATGCCCGATTCGTACGAGGTGCCCGGCCGCAGGGGAACGTAGATGTGCAGTCCGCTCGCTCCGGACGTCTTCGGATATCCGGTGACGCCGAGCGAGTCGAGTTCGTCGCGCACCCAGCGCGCCACGTCGAGGACGCGCGAGAACGGCGTCCCGTCTCCAGGATCCAGATCGATCGCGGCGTGGTCCATCTCGAGCGGCGACTGGACGCGCGAAAACCACGGATCCTGTGAGATGGCCGCGATCTGCCCCATATAGAGCAGCGTCGTCAAGGATCCACCAACGAGCCGGCGCGCGTCCGCCTCGCGGATCGGATCGAGTCCTGCCTCGAGCGTCTCGACCCGCACGCCGACTGGCGGCCGCTCGTCGCGCGATCGCTGCTGATAGAACGCCTTGCCGCCAACGCCGTTGGGAAACCGCTTCATCACGAGCGGCCGATCTTCGACGGCTGGGAGCAGGAACGGGGAGACCTCGACGTAGTAGCGGAGCAGATCGCCTTTCGTGACCGGTGTAGGCTTGCCGCGCCGCAGCGGCGCAGCCGCAGAGGCCGGCCAAAACGGCTTGGCAAGATTCGTGACCTTCACCCGGTCGCCATTCGGCAGCGTCAACTCCCCGTCGCGCCGCGCGTCCTCGAGCGCGCGCAGCTGCGCCATCACCGCATCGAGATCGCCGGCAGCCGTGTCTCTTGCGCCATGAGCGCTCTTTGCGCCGTGAGCACGTTTTGCGCCGCGAGCACCCTTCGTACCGCGAGCACCCTTCGCACCGTCAGCACCCTTGGCAGCGTGAGCCTCTTCAGCAGTCGCTTTTCCAGCGCTTTCGAGCGTCACCTCCTCCGCCCGTTTGTCATCCCTCAGCCCGAGGTATACCGGATGGCGCAGCTTCCTGTCCGCCGTCCACTCGGAGAACTTCACTTCCGCGACGAGATCTGGCCGAACCCAGTGCGCCGGCTCGTTCGTCGTGATGCGCTCCGAAAACGGCGGCGACGGCGTTTCGCGCGCCTTCAGCAGCGTCCAGACACGCGCGAGCTCTTTCTGATCGAAACCAGTGCCCGTGTGCCCGACGTACACCAGACGGCCGCCTTCGTACACACCCAGGAGCAGCGCGCCGAAATACGCGCGCGTTTCACGCGGCTCGGTCCAGCCGGCGACGACGAACTCCTG
>JBOGIZ010000378.1:0-2803 GCA_050747805.1 Vicinamibacterales bacterium
GGTCAGGAGGTCGTCCACCCCGCGCTCGGCGACGGCCTGCACGAGCGCGCCCTGCGCCACGGTTGCGACCACCGCGTTGACGTCCTCCGCGTCGAATAAATACGCGGCCGGATCGTTGATCGCGAACTGCACGACGAGGCGCACGTTGAGAATGTTGGAATCGCCGGTGAGAAACTGATCGTCGGGTCCGGGGTTTGCGGCATTGAGTCCCACGCTGAGGCGCCGCGTCTCGCGCACGCGGAGCTTGAGGATCTGCCCGATGGGCGCCGGCCACGTCCAATGCACGCCGGCCGGCACGTGGGCGTCGACGACGCGTCCGAATCGGAGCACGACGGCCTGCTGGTCGGCCGACACGGAATAGCAGCCCGACGCGACATACAGCATGAGCGCGGCGACCCCGATGACGCGCAGCCGGAGATAGCCGCGCTCGTCGAAGACCGTCTCGCGGAGACGACCGCGGATCTCACCTTCCATCG
The DNA here is from genome assembly GCA_050747805.1 of Vicinamibacterales bacterium. Taxonomy (GTDB): domain Bacteria; phylum Acidobacteriota; class Vicinamibacteria; order Vicinamibacterales; family 2-12-FULL-66-21; genus JAICSD01. Next base: position 477 of record JBOGIZ010000378.1, read on the forward strand.
GACGCCTTTGCCTGGATGTTCGGAATCTTGCCCTGCGTCAGCAGCTTGAGAAAGTCCGAGTCGGCCGACAGCACGATCGAGGTCTTGTCGCCGAGGACCTTCTTGTACGCGTCGAGCGTGCGCAGGAACTTGTAGAACTCCGGGTTCTTGCCGTACGCCTGCGCGTAGATGACGGCCGCTTTGGCGTCCCCGTCGCCTTTCACTTTTTCGGAGTCCCGGTACGCCGCCGCGAGCAACTCGTCGCGCTGACGATCGGCGTCGGCGCGCAGCTTGATCGCCTGTTCTTCCCCTTCCGCCCGGTATTGCTTCGCGATCCGCTCGCGTTCGGCGCGCATCCGCGCGAAGACGGCGTCCTTGTTTTCTTCCGGAAAATTCACGCGCTTCAGCTCGATATCGACCAACGTGACGCCGAAGCGCTGCTCGGTCTGGGCGTCGGCCGCCGCGCGGACGGCGTCGGCCAGCGTCTGGATGCGCGCGTGCCCGGGCTGAACCGACAGCAGGTCGGTGAGATCCGTGCGGCCGAGGGCGGCGGCGAGCGTCGCCCAGACGATGTCGTGCACGCGCATCTCGGCGCTGCTGGCGTCGCCGACCGTCTGCAGGAAGCGGTTCGGATCGGCGATCCGCCAGCAAATCGCCGACCCGAGGACGAGGTTCTTCTTATCGCCCGTGAGAAACTCCGACGATCCAGGATCGTAGACCCGGAGCCGGCGGTCGAAGCGCAGCACCGATTCCACCGGCCACTTGAAGTGCAGACCGGCATTCGACACGGTCCGCGTCGGCCGTCCGAACAACGTCACGATGGCCGTCTCGGATTCGGAGACGGTGAACGTCGAAAACCACAGGAGCGCGACGGCGAGGGCCGCCGCGAGGACGCCAAGCGCGTTCCGGGGATTCATAATGCGAATGCCTCACGTCAGGGACGGAACGGATCCTGGTCGCCGCCGTCTGGCGACAGCAGCGTCAGGAGGTCCCGCCTGTTCTCCAGCGTCATGATTGTGCGTTTACCGCCGCTGTGGTCATCGAGGATCGTCAACTGCCGATCGGGGAGCACCGCCTCGAGCGTCTCGACCTCGAGCCGGAACTGGGTGAGCGGCGCAGTCCCGGACGGCGGCGAAATCTGTTCGAGGAAACGTGCGGCGTCCCCCTCGCTATCGTCGATACGCGTGGTGCGATAGCCGGCGGCGGCGGCCAAGTCGGCCTGCGCCGTGCCGCGGGCGTGCGGCACCTGCTCGTTCACGTAAGCCTCGGCCTCCAGCACGCTCACGAGCTCGTCCTGCTGAGCGGCGGCTACGTCACGGAACGCCGAGACGACGTCGACAGGCGGATGCACATCCGCCAGATAGATCCCCAGGACGTCGACACCCACGTCGAGCTGCGCTAAATGCCGCCGCATTTCGTCGGCCCACTGACCCTCGAACGTCCGGCGGTCCGTGGTCAGGAGACGCTCCAGCGTGTAGCTGCCGCCGATCGCCCGGAGCGCGCCCTCGGCGAGCGTGCGCACGAGCGCGTCGCCGTCGCGCACCCCGAAAATGTAGCGGGACGGATTCGCGACCCGATACTGCACGACGGCGTACAGCTCCACGAGGTTTTCATCGCCCGTCAACGTGAGATTCTCGTCCGGGACTTCCTGCACCGGGCCGCCTTCCGCGTGCGAGGTGTTCCATTCGAGGTCCACGGGGCCTGAGGTCAGGTTCTTGGGCGAGCGGAAGCCGATGTCCAGCTCGCGTACCTGCTGCGGCCGCTCGCGCGTCACCACATCGATGGGCCAGGGCGCGCGGACGTGCACTCCCGGCGGGAGTGCCGGATTCACGAGACGGCCGAACCGCTGCACGACCGCCGTTTCTCCGGGACGTACGACCGTCACGCCGCTCACCGCCCAGGCCAGAGCCACGACGGCGACGGCGCCTTGCGTCAGCCGGCGCCGCTCGCGTCTGGCCCGCGCGACGAAGGGCGGCAACACGCGCCCGTGCAGCACAGAAACCCGATCGAGCGCCGCTTTGCGCCATGCGACAGGGTCCAGCCCGCCCGGCAACCCGCCGGCCACCAGCAGACTGGCCGAGCTGGCGATGACCGTGAGCGACACGATCTGATGAAGGATCGCCGACGCCACCGGCGTCAGGTACCCGAGACCGGCCGCGACCACGGCCGCAATGTTCACGCCGACGGCGAAAACCAGCACGTTGAAGAAGACGCGGCGCAGCGTACGGTGCGCGAACTCGAGCAGCGTCGGGATTCGCGCGAGGGCGGCATCGAGCACGACGACGCCGGCGGCGTCGGCGGACAGATCGCTGGCGCCGTGGCCGAACGCGATCCCGACAGCCGCCGCC
>JBOGIZ010000379.1:0-3682 GCA_050747805.1 Vicinamibacterales bacterium
CCCATGGCGCGGTAAGGCGCCGGCGAGCGGTCATTTCGCGCGGACGAGCCGTTCATACAGCGCTTCGTACATCGGCACCACGCGCTGGGCCGAGAAGCGCTCGCACGCGCACCGCGCCGCGGCGCCGGCGACGCGCCCGTGGAGTTCCTCATCGGTGAGCAGCGCGATGGCTGAGGCGGCCATCGCATCGACGTCTCCGACCGGATGCAGGAATCCCGTGACGCCGTCCTCGATGAGTTCGGGCAACCCGCCCGCGTTCGAGGCGACGACTGGAACCGAACACGCCATCGCTTCGAGTGCGGCCAGGCCGAAGCTTTCCTGCTCCGACGGCAGCAGAAACAGATCCGCGATCGACAACAGCGGCAGCACGTTTTCCACGGCACCGAGCGCGTGGACGCGGTCGACGACATTCAGGCGTTCAGCCACGCGCCGCGCGAGCGGCAGATCCGGACCGTCGCCGACGAGCAGGAGCCTTGCCGGGACGCGCGCCGCCACGCGCGCGAACACCTCCACCACCGAATCCGCGCGCTTCACGGGCCGAAAGTTCGACAGGTGCATCACGAGCTTCGTGGACGGATCGTCCCCCGCATATCGTCGCCGGAGCCCCTGCAGCTCGAGATGACGCCATGTGCCGCAGTCGAGGAAATTCGGAATCACCTCGATGTCCCGGTGCACCGACAGCTGCGTGCAGGTGGACTGCCGCAGGCTCTCGGACACCGCCGTGACGGCGTCGGACTGATCGATCGAGAACGCGACAATCTCCGAATATGACGGATCGGCGCCGACGACCGTGATGTCGGTGCCGTGCAGCGTCGTGACGACGCGGGGGCTGCGTCCGGGGGCCGAGCCGTCCAGCACCTGTCGCGCCAGCACGGCGGCGGCGGCGTGAGGCACGGCGTAATGCGCGTGGACGATCTCGAGACTGTGGCTGCGCACGACACGGACAACGGTGTTCGCGACAGACAGCAGGTATTGCGGCTCTCGAAAGAGCGGATAGCTCGGCGTCTGCACTTCGTGGAACGCGAGGCCCGGGTGAAATTCTCCAAGCCGGAACGGCTGATCCGCGCTGATGAGATGCACGTCGTGTCCGCGATCGGCCAGCGCCTTTCCCAGCTCGGTGGCGACGATCCCGCTGCCTCCCATCGACGCATAACAGACAATGCCAATATTCACGAGGGACTCTCACGAAAGAGATCGGGCCGGACGAGCGGGTCGCGGACGACGAATCCTTCCGCGAACTCCACGCCGGCGAGCGCGCCCAGATGTCCGTCGCGGCTCTCGATGAGCTGCTGAAATCCTGGAGACGTCAGCCGCGTCGCTACCGCGTCGGGATCGGCGGGCCGGAACTGCGAGCCGTAGCACGCGAGCGCCCGGCGCTTGCGATCGTAGACCGCTGACACGTCGACCACGAACGACGGCGGCGCGGCATCGTTGATGAAGTAATAGCAGACCCACTCGGGCTTCCACGCGCGGACTTCCGGATCGTACCGCCGGAGCCCGGCGTTGAAGACGGCCTCCGTCAGCACCTGGCTTGCCGACATGTGATCGGGGTGCCGATCCGACCAGTACGGAATCGCGACAGTCCGCGGGCGCGCGCGTCGAATGAGCTCCGCGGCGCCGCGCACGTTGTCGGGGCCCCCAATCGATCGATCGGGCCAGCGGAGATTCAGGCGCCACGCCGCGCCGAGCACCGCGCGGGCGGCCTCCGCCTCCGCCAGCCGCTCCTCAACCGTGCCGTTGCTGCCCATCTCCCCGGCGGTCAGATCGCAGAGGCCCACGGCACGTCCGAGATCGACGTGCCTGGCAACCGAGCCGCCAAGTCCTATTTCAATGTCATCGGGATGCGGTCCGAACACAAGGAGATCGACGGGACTGACGCCGAATGACATCCTCTCCGATCCTATGTCAGCCGCGGCGCTTCCCGGGTAGCGGCGTCAACCGAACGGCCACGCCCGGGGCTGTGCTCGGGGCTACCCCGACCGGACGTTCTTTTGATTGAGACATGCCAGTGAAACTCGGAGTAGACTGACGCTCTCCCCAAAACAGGCCATGGACGATCGCCAGGATGAGATGGTCGACGTGACGCGCCTGCTGCAGGAATGGCGCGCCGGACGGCGGGACGCGCTCGATCGGCTGATCCCTGTCGTCTACGCGGAGCTCCGGGTGATTGCCTCGCGGCACATGGCGCGGGAATGGCGTGGAGGCCCGCTGCAGACGACCGCGCTGGTCAACGAGGCGTACATGAAGCTCGTCGAACAGCGTGGAGTCAACTGGCAGAGCCGCGCGCATTTTTTTGCCATCGCGGCAACCGTCATGCGCCGCATTCTCGTCGACAATGCCAGGCGCGAGCGGCGTGCGAAGCACGGCGGAGGCACCGTCGCGGCGTCGCTCGACGATATGCCCCCGATGGCGCAGCCCGTCGCGCTCGATGCGGTAGACACGCTCGCGCTCGACACCGCGCTCGTGAAACTCGAGTCGCTCGATCCGGAGCAGGCTCGGATCGTCGAGCTGCGGTTTTTCGGAGGCCTGACGATCGACGAGACCGCCGAAGTCGTCGCCGTCTCGCCTGCAACGGTCAAGCGCGAATGGACGCTCGCGAAGGGGTGGCTACACCGCGAGCTCACCTCGGGCGCTGCGGGACGCTGAGGGTCCGATGGACGAAACTCAGAAGGCGTCGTGGCCGCGCGTCAAGGCGGTCGCCGCCGCGGCGCTCGACCTCGAGCCGGATCGGCGGCGCGCGTTCATCGAAGAGACGTGCGGGCATGACTCGCGGCTTTGCGAGGAGGTACTCGCGCTGCTTGAATCCGCGGATGCCGCGGCGGGGTTGTTCGAAACGCCTGCGGGCGTCGCAGATCAGGTTGAAACCGCCGCGCCCAGTCACCTCGGGCCCTACCGCATCGTCCGGGAACTGGCGAGTGGCGGGATGGGCAGCGTCTATCTCGCCGAGCGCGACGACGGACAGTTCCACCAGCGCGTCGCGATCAAAATCGTGCGCGGCGGCTTCGCCAGCGCGTTCCTCATGGAGCGCTTCCGGGAAGAGCGCCGCATTCTGGCCTCGCTCGAACACCCGAACATCGCGCGCCTGCTCGATGGCGGCACTACCGCCGATGGACTCCCGTACGTCGTCATGGAATTCATCGAAGGGGAGCCTATCGATCGATTCTGCGTCCGTCGGGCGGTGCTGCTGAACGAGCGCCTCGCGATCGTTCGGCAGGTCTGCGCCGCGGTCCAGTACGCGCATCAGCATCTCGTCATCCACCGCGATATCAAACCCGGCAACATTCTCGTCGCCGACGACGGCACGCCGAAACTGCTCGACTTCGGCATCGCGAAGCTGCTCGACGCCGACACGGGAACTGAGGTGTCGCCGCAGATGACGCTCCGCGTGATGAATCCCGAAAGCGCCAGCCCGGAACAGGTCCTGGGCCAGCCTGTCACCGTCGCGGCCGATGTCTACGCGCTTGGCGTGCTGTTGTATCGGCTGCTCACGGACGAAAGCCCGTATCGCGGAGCGCTGCAAAACGAAGCGGACCTCGTGCGTGTGGTCTGCGAACAAACCCCGCAGTCGCCCAGCGTCAGCCGTCCGGATCTGCGCATCCCTTCCGACCTTGACATGATCGTGATGAAGGCGATGCGCAAGGAGCCGGCACGGCGGTACGAGTCGGCCGGCGCGCTCTCCGAC
>JBOGIZ010000380.1:0-6597 GCA_050747805.1 Vicinamibacterales bacterium
GTGATCGCATTCATCATTGCCGCGATCATGAACTTCGGGTCCTACTGGTTCTCCGACAAGATCGTGCTGCGGATGTACAACGCGCAGTCGGTCGGCCCCGACCATCGTCTCTACACGATCGTCGAACGGCTTACGCAGCGCGCGGGGCTGCCGATGCCGAAAGTCTACGTCGTCCCGGATCCCTCGCCGAACGCGTTCGCGACCGGACGCAATCCGCATCACGCGGCGGTGGTGGCGACCGAGGGCATTCTCGGGATGCTCGACGACAACGAGATGGAAGGCGTGCTCGCGCATGAGCTTACGCATGTGAAAAATCGCGACATCCTCACCAGCTCTGTCGCCGCCACGATTGCCGCTGCCATCATCATGGCGGCGCGCTGGGCCGAGTACGCCGCGATTTTCGGCGGGTACGGCGGCTCTGGACGCGACCGCGACCGCGGGAACAACCCGATCGCGTTTCTCGCGATGATCATCCTCGCGCCGTTCGCCGCGATGCTCATCCAGATGTGGATCTCGCGGACGCGCGAGTACGCGGCCGATGCCGGCGGGGCGAAACTCGCCGGCACGCCGTATGGCCTCGTCGAGGCGCTGCGCAAGATCGACGCGGCCTCGAAGCAGATTCCGCTTCAGGCCAACCCGGCCACGGCGCACATGTTCATCATTCAGCCGTTTACGACCGGCATGTTCGCGTTCCTCTTCAGCAGCCATCCTCCGACCGAGGCGCGGATTCGCGCGCTGCTCGGCGGCATTCGATAGGTACATCGCCGTCCACAGTGGGTGCGGGGCGTCCCGGGCCGCACGGCCGGGGCTCAGGCCGGGCTGTCGCCGCTCGACCCGCGCATCCGCGGCTTGACGTGCAGTTTCAGCGGGTTACACGCAGCTGAGCCAAAGAGCCGCGCGCAGGCGCGGGATTTGCTGTCAGAGAAGGCAGAGATTTCGGTGGAGGCTGACGTGGAGGACTTCGATATCCCGCAAAACAAGATGTCCGAATCGGCCGAGCGTGTCGTCGATCGGGCGCTCGAGGAGGCTCGCCGGCGCGAGCACGCGCTGCTGACCAACGAGCACGTCTGCCTTGCCTTCGCCCAGGTCGAATGGGACGTCTTCGGCCACGTGATGCAGGATCTCGAGCTGAACCCCCACGAGATTCTTCAGGCGATCGAAGAGCATCTGCGGCTGCTGCCAAGCGTGCCCGGGCGCGACCTTCGCGTGGCGCCGTCCACCAAACTGCTCTTCAAGCTGGCCCTGCTGCACGCCAGCCGCTGCGGCCGTCATGCGATCGAGGCGACGGATCTGTTCTCCGCGATTTTCGAGGAGACCCAGGGCATTCCAGTCTCCATCATCCGGCGGCACGGGATCGAGCCGGAAACGCTCGTCACGCGGCTCGCCACGCGGATGCGCGATCACGAGCTGCGCGAGGAGCGGCTGAAGAAACGCTTCGAGCTGCCGCCGTTTCTGAAGCACTTCGCGACCAACCTCAACCAGCTCGCGCGGCAGGACAAGCTCCCGCCGGTCTACGGCCGCGACCTGGAGATGGATCGCGTGCTCGAGGTCCTCTGCCACCGCGAACGCGCGAATTCCGTCCTGCTGCTGGGCGAGCCCGGCGTCGGCAAGACCGCGATCGCGGAAGGCATCGCGCGGCGCATCGAGTTCGAGCCTGAAAAAGTCCCGGTGCGGCTGCGCGACTGCCAAGTCGTGAACCTGCAGATGAATACGATGGTGGCGGGCACGATGCTCCGCGGGATGTTCGAGGATCGGATTCAGAACGTCATCCGCGAGATCAAGGAGCGCCCGAACCTCATCCTGTTCATCGACGAGGTACACACGATGATCGGCGCCGGATCCGCGCTGGGCGCGCCGTCGGATGCCGCCAACGTCTTCAAATCGGTGCTTGCGCGCGGCGAGGTCCGCATCATCGGCGCTACCACGCTGAGCGAGTACAAGGAATTCATCCAGGAGGACGAGGCGCTCGCGCGCCGCTTCCGCACCGTGCAGGTCGACGAGCCCTCGATCGAAGAGACGCGCACGATTCTCTACAATCTGCGATCGCGTCTCGAACGCAACTACTCCGTCCACATCAAGGACGAGGCGATCGAAACGGCGCTCGAGATGTCGCCGCGCTACATGCGCCATCTGCAGCTTCCCGACAAAGTGATCGGCTGGCTCGATACGGCCTCCGTCCGCGCTGAAATCGAGCGTCGCTGGGACGTCGACGGCGACGACGTCGTGCACGTGATTTCGCAGGTCGCCCGCATTCCGCCCGACATGGTCTTTCGCGACTGCAGCGATCGGTTCAAGGACATCGAGACGCGCCTTGGCACGCGGGTGGTCGGCCAGCGGAAGGCGATCGACGCCGTCGCGCGCCGCCTCGTGCTGAACAAAGGGCCGCTCAAGGACGGCTTCGATCGGCCGGATGGCGTCCTGCTGTTTCTCGGGCCGACCGGCGTCGGCAAGACCGAGCTGGCCAAAACCGTCGCGGAGTTTCTGTTCGGCGACGAAAAGAAAATGATCCGCGTGGACATGTCCGAGTACCAGGACGGTACGGTCGCCGTCGACAAACTGATTGGCATGCCGCGCGGCATTGTCGGTTCCGAACGAGGCGGCGTGCTGACGAACCAGCTGAAGGACAATCCGTACTCCGTCGTCCTGCTCGACGAAATCGAAAAGGCCAGCCCGTCGATGCTGAACTTGTTCCTGCAGGCGTTCGACGAAGGATGGGTGACCGACGGCCGCGGCAAGCGCGTCTATCTGAGCGATGCAATCGTCATCATGACGTCGAACGTCGGGTGCGAGCTGTTCCGGAAGCTGACCAATCCGCTCGGCTTCTACGCACAGCAGATCGGCATCGAGCAGGTGCAGGGCGACGTGCTGCGCGAGCTCGAACGCCGGTTCTCTCCCGAGTTCCGCAATCGCATCGACGAAGTTGTCGTGTTCGCGCCGCTGGCGAAGGACGAAGTCCGGCAGATCGCGCTGCAGCAGATCGACCGGATCGAAGCGACGCTCGAGCGAAGCGGCCGCTCGCTCGAAGTGACGCCCGCCGCGCTCGAGAAGCTGGTGGAAGAGGGCTACAGCCTGACGTACGGCGCGCGCTTTCTCAAGCGCCTGATCGAGGATCGGATCAAGCTGCCGATCAGCCAGAGTTGGACGACAGGCGGCAGTTTCCTCGCGGACGTGCACGAGGGCCACATCGAGGTCCAGGTCACGTCCGCCCGCAGCCAATTCCCGGCCCTCGCCGCGACAGCGTAGCTATCTTATAAACAACGCGCGCGACGGTGTATGGGGGTCCGAGGGGCGAAGCCCCTCACAGCCTCGTCGCCTCCTCCTCGCCCGGCGACGCTGCCGCCGCCGTCGCGTCGGGCGTCACGGCCGATCGAGCGAGCATCAACGCTGCCGGTGGTCGGCGCCACGTGGAGATCCTCCATGTCGGCGTGTTCAACAGCGCCGAGGCCTCCGCCGATGTCACGCCGGTATTCGCCCTGATTTCGCGTCCGGCCGCGCCGCGAGACGCAAACATGAGGGCGACGCCGCCAATGACGCCGGCAAAAAGACCCAGGCGCAGTGCGAGCACGCGGTCTTGCCAGCCGCCCAGGATCCCCACCGGCAGGAAGGCCGCGAATATATAGGTCAGCAACAGCCCCTTCAGGGTGCGGAATCGCCGCACCGCGCGCGGCAGGCGATCCCAGACGTCGCCGCGCCGCCGCAGCCCTCTCGGATACCAGGCGCGCCACCAGTTTGGCTGCTGCATCGCCTTCAGCGCGATGGTGCGAGCGTCCATACCCTCGAGGCGAAGCCGCACGATGATCGCGATGACGACCAGCATCAGGCCGGCGATTCCGCCTCTGAACATGGTCGTCACGCGGTCCACGCCCTGCTGCGCATCCCGATTGAGCGGACCGAACAAATTCCAGTAAACAAAGGCGAGCGCGGCGATCGGCAATATCACCGTCGTCAGCGTCTTCAGCACGCGGAGCGTCGGCGAATACTCGACCTCTTCCTCTGACGGCATCAGCGCCTCGCGCAGACTCCGCGCATCAGGCCACCGCTTCGCGGGATCGCGCTCGAGGCAGCGCATGATCGGCTGAGTGAGGTCCGCCGGTGCGCCTCCGGCGATTTCGCCGAGCGATCTCGGCTCGCGCATGAGGCGCTGCGCCAGCACGTCCATCGGATTATCGCCCTCGAACGGCCGGCGGCCGGACACGATCTCGTACGCCACCACGCCGAGCGAGTAGATGTCGGACGCGGACCCAACCTCCGGCTGCCCCATGGCCTGTTCGGGCGACATGTAATGCGGCGTCCCAACGAGTTGCCCGGCCGTCGTCAACTTTGCAGTTGTCAGGTGCGCGTCGCCGAGCATCGTCTTTGCGATGCCGAAATCGGTCAGGCGCGGCGTGTCCGACGCGGCGTCGATCAGGATGTTATCCGGCTTGATGTCGCGGTGGACGATGCCTTGATGGTGCGCGTAGTCGAGCGCATCGCACAGCATGACGATCAGGCTGCGAGCGGACTCCGAATCGAGCGCGCGGTGATTGTGCAGACGATCGGCCAGCGATTCACCGTTGACATAGCCCATCACGAAGTACATCAAGCCCGCCACTTCGCCGAAAGTGTACAGCGGCACGATGTTCGGGTGGTTGAGACGAGCCGCCGTCCGGGCTTCACGCGTAAAGCGTTCGCGCAGCTCGGGCGTGTTGGCCTGTTCTGGCGGCAGCACCTTTATCGCGACGTCGCGATCGAGAGCGAGCTCGTGCGCGAGGTACACGGCTCCCATGCCGCCGCGGCCGAGCAGCCGCTCGATGCGGTACTGAAAGCCGATGGCCCTCTCGAGAGACTCGCGGAGAGGATCGGCGGGCTTGTCGGGTGCCGCCGGCTCGACGCGCACGCCGCACGACAGGCAGAAACGCGCCTCGGCCGGCAAATCAGCGTTGCACTCGCGGCAGCGCATGGACGTGCGCGGATCATAGCACTAGCGATCACCAGGTGAACTCGGGCTGCTTCGGCGCGCTTCGATCCAATTCCTCCTGGGCGTCGTGCGTGAGTTCCATTCGGCGCGGGCGTCGGTGCACGTCGTGCTTCTGCTGCAGCATCTCGATCAGGCCGCGAACCGACGCCGCGTACTGCGGAGGCGCGTAGGCACCCGCGTAAAGCCGCTCATACCCGCACACCAGCTGCGGATACTCGCGCGCCAGGAATCCCAGAAAATGATCCTTCGTGCCGCCCTTCAGATAGAGCAGGTTCGCCCCCATGAACGCGGCGCCGTGATCCGCCACGGCTTTGATCGTCTTCTCCAGCCGGGAGGCCTGCGTCGTGAACCCCGGGACGACCGGCGCCATCAGCACACCGGCGTTGATGCCGGCATCGCAGAGCGTACGAACGGCGCGCAGCCGCTGCATCGGGTGGGCGGTGCCAGGCTCGAGCGCGCGCCAGGCGTCTTCGTCCACGGTCGGGACGCTGACGCAGACCGTACAGCGTGCGGCGCGCGTCAGCTCCACAAGCACGTCCACATCGCGCACGATCATCGGACCCTTGGTGACGATGCCGACGGGCGTGCGGCCTGCCGCGAGCGCCTCGAGCGATCGCCGCGTCAGCTTGTAGTGCCCCTCGATCGGCTGGTACGGGTCCGTCGCGGTCCCGAGGGCCACCTGCTCGCGCGTCCACGCGGGCTTGTCCAGTTCCTCGCGCAGGACGTCGGCAAAATTGATCTTCACGAAAATCAACGATGAGAATTCGTCGCCGGGCCCGAGTTCGAACTGCGTCTGATACCGCCTCGCGAAGCAGTAGTGGCAGCCGTGCGTGCAGCCGCGATACGGATTGAGCGTCCAGTTGAACGGCATTCCTTTCACGGGATTGAGCGCCGATCGGCACGTCACTTCCTGATACCGCGCATCGTCTGCGCGGCGCTGAGCCTGATCGAGCGACGCGGCGCCGTGTTCGCGCACCTGCAGCGCGATGACGCGGGTGGTCGGAGCTTTCGGAACGAGATCGAAGAGGAGTGGCGCAAGCGAGCCCATGTGTTTCGCTTTTTATTCGCCTCGCACACAGTCTATGTGATCCGTTCGGGGCGCGCAATCGTCGCCACCGAGCAGGAGGCGGGCGAACGGCCGCGGCGCGGAGGCGCTACAGCAGGTACGCGAGCGCGAACCCGATTTGCGCGACGAACATCATGCGATACATGTGCGCCCACGAGACGTGGTTCTCCTCGACGGCCAGGTCCTCCGGCCGCCGGAGCATCAGATAGCAGACGTAGAGGCCGTACGCGGTCATCACGACCGCGAGCGCCTGCAACAGCACGAAGCGGCCGGTCAGAATGCCGGCCCACGATCCGATGGAGATCATCACAAACGGTATGACGAACGACGGAGAGATCATCCACGCCGCCCGTCGCACGCCGTAAATGATCGGCAGCGTCCGGCAGCCGCCGCGCGCGTCGCCTTCCATGTCGGCGAAATCCTTGGTTGTCGAGGCGCCCAGGAGAAACAGGCCAAAGATCGCCCCGATGTACCACGGCTCGAGTCCCAGCACCGTCTTCACCGACGACCACCCCGCCACCTTCAGCAGCACGCCGCGCGGGACCGCGATCGTCACGTTCGCCCAGATGCCCAG
>JBOGIZ010000381.1:0-4293 GCA_050747805.1 Vicinamibacterales bacterium
CGCCGTTGCGGTTGCGTTCGAGGCCCCAGCCGCACCGTACGAGCGCGGGTGATGAGGCGATGTACATGTCGGCCAATGCACGGAGCGCCGCAGGATCGATATCCGCTTCCGCCGAGGCGCGTTCGATCGTCCATGGCGCGGCGGCGTCGCGCAGCTTCTCCGAGCCGGTCGTATGGCGATCGAGGAACGCGCGATCCGCGCCGCCTTCCTCGAAGAGGACGCGATGAATCGCCAGCGCCACGGGGAGATCGGTGCCCGGTTTGATCGAGAGGTGCAGGTCCGCTTTCTTCGCGAGCGACGTCCGGCGTGGATCGATCACGACCAGGGTTGCGCCCGCGCGCTGCGCCGCGTTCAGGAACGGGACAAGGTGGATGCCCGACGCGGCGGGATTCACGCCCCACAGGACGATTAACCGGGCCTCGGGATAATCGGCATAGGCGACCGTGGGCATTTTTCCATACAGGCCAAGGCTCGCGGCGCCGGTCGGCGCGGCGCAGACCGTTCGCGCAAGCCGCGACGTCCCGAACCGTCGCCAGAGTTCCGCGTCGTTTGTGTCCTGTGTCAGCAGACCGTTCGAGCCGCCGTACGAGAACGGTAGGATTGCCTCCGCGCCGAAGCGCGCTTTGATCTCCTGCATGCGGCGCGCGATTAGATCGAGCGCTTCATCCCAGGTGACGCGCACGAATGTTCCGTGTCCCTTCGCGCCGTGCCGGACCGCTGGATGGAGCAGCCGGTCTTCTCCGTAGACGCGTTCGGCGAACCGCCGGACCTTCCCGCAGATGAAATCGTCCGTGGCGGGGTTCGCGTGGCCGCCGTCGATTTTCAGGACGCGTCCCTGCTCGACCGTGACCTCGAGCGTGCACGAGTCCGGGCAGTCGAGCGGGCAGGCCGTGCGAACCGTCGAATGCCCCCAACTTTCGGACGTGTGCGGCATGCCTCATTCTATCGAACTCGTTCGCGCCCCACGCGCGAGCCACGCGAGCGGAATGGAGCGGCCCGTCTTCGGCCGCGCAGTGGAGTGAGCTAGCCGGGGTGCAGGGGTCCCCGGCGATTCAAGAGAGGTGTGGGGGAGTCCGAGGGGCAACGCCCCTCGGATAATTATTCGATGTCCGTACCTTCGCCGCCGCTGCCCATATCGGCGTTCATGGCGCCCGAGCCGTGATGGACGGGTACTTCCTCTTCCGTGGACGTCATCGCCTCGTCCGCACCACGCTCCATCCGGTCGTGTCCCTTCTGCTCGTCCGTTTCCCTCGCGCGCGGCGCGTTTGTCTCATCGTGCGGCGGGGTAACTTCACTGATGTTGAGAATGTTTCCCTCGTGATGTTCCATGGGGCGTCCTCCTCGGATGGTGCTGAGCAACGCCGGTGCCATCATCGCCGCCCCGGCTGAGGCCGCGCGGCAAACAGACGAGCGGGCACGCGGAACAGGTGGGCGCGGCGGGGTGTCAAAGGGAGCAGACAGGAGGGCTCGATGCTCCGCCATCGTTGGCGCGATCGCCTGCTCGGAACCGTGCCGATCTCAATCGTGCTGCACCTTGCAGCGATCGTGCTGCTCGTCGTGGTTCCGCTGACGGCGAGCATGACGCTTCCGTCGCTCACGGCGACGGTCCCCGATTTCGTACAGACGGTCCGGTTTACCATGCAATGACGGCGATCCTTCTGATAGTGGCGCTGCTGCCATTGGCGCAGCAGCCGACGCCGGTTCAGTCCGACGAAGACGTCCTCCGCGGACGAGTACAGGCCTATTTCGAGGCGCAGGCCGCGAAAGACGCCGATCTGGCGCTCAGTTTTTGGAGTGCGTCCGCCTCGCCGCGGCCCACGCGCGAGACGTTTCAGACAGTGTTCGGCCCGGGCGAGGATCGATACACGGTCGTCATCCAAGGGATCGCGATCGATGGTGATGACGCGCGCGTGCGTGTGTCGGCCGAGCGCGTGCGCACCGTCCACGTGAACGGGTCGGCATCCGAGTCTCGAACGCGGCTGCTCAATGCCGAACTCTGGCGGAAGGAGCATGGCGAGTGGAAACTGGTGCGCGACGGACCGGCGGCCGAGGATTTTGCCGACGAACTGCTCGCCGCCGCGCCGCCGGATCGCGCCCGGATGCTGACCGATCGATCCCAGGAAAACGACGCGCTCCTTCGCCAGGTGCTCGGGCAGCGCGCGAGTCAGGCCGCCGCCGGACAGCAGTACAACAAGGCCCGCGAGATCTTTGATCTCCAGCTCGTGGCCGCCCGCGACAGCGGCGATCGACGCACCGAGAGCGACGCGCTGCAGGACGCGGCCAACGCGTGCTACTTCCTCGCGACCGGTCCCGCCGCCGTTGACCGCGGCGCGCTGTTCGATCAAGCGGCCGCGTATTATCAGCAGCGGCTGTCGCTCGCGCGCGACGTGAACGATGATGACGCCGCGGCGGCATCGCTTCTCGGGCTCGCGACGGTGTCGTACTCGCGCGGCGAGTACACCTCCGCGCTCGCGCGGTACCGCGACGCGCTCGGGATCTACGAGAAAAACGACGAGGGTGCCGAAGTAGGGCGCGCGCTCGTCAGCATCGGGAACGTGCAGCTTCTGCAGGGCGATTACGACGTCGCGGCCGATTCCTACCGGCGCGGCCTCGCGCTGCTCGTCGCACGCTCGGACTCGCAAGGCGCCACGTTTGCGCGCGGAGGCATGGCGCGTGTCTTCGTCGCCCAGGGCGACCTTGGCGCTGCTCTCGACATGTACACGCAGGTGCTCGCTGACGCTCGTGCGCAGATGGCGGTCGACCCGCGCGCCAGCGGTCCAGTCGCCGCCGCGCTCGAGAACATCGGCGATGTGTACCTCCGTCTTGGTAACTTCGATCGAGCACGCGACTCATTCGGCGAAGCGCGCCACCTCGTCCAATCGCGTGCGGACGACGCCGCGCGGCTGGATACCGAGCTCGGTCTCACGGAGCTGGCGGCCGGCGGCTTCGACGCCGCCTTGGCCGACTATACGGAAGCAAGAGCACGCTACGCCGAAGCTCACCTCGACGACGGCGTCGCGCACGCCTGGGTGGGCATTGGGTTCAGTCAGTCCGGCCGGCACAAATACGACGGCGCAATTGCCGCGTACCGCACCGCGATCGATCTTTTCGAACCGCGCGACCGGGAGAACGCGGCGCGTGCGTGGCTCGGATTGTCGCTCGCGCAGTCGGGAAAGCGGGACGATGTCGGCGCACTCGCCAGCGCGAACACTGTCGCCCGAATCGCCGCAGCGATCTCGAATGACGACCTGGCCTGGAGGGCCGCCGGTCGACGCGGCGAAGTACTGCGGAAGCTGTCCAAGCTCGACGAGGCGGCGGCGGCATGCCGCGCCGCGCAGACGATCGTCGAACGACTCACGATCGACGCGCCGGTGGATCCGGCGCTCCGGCGCCAGCTCGCTGACAGCGCCTCTACATGGAGCGACCTTGCCTTTACGCTCGCCCAGGCTGGAGACGCGCGCGGTGCGCTCGCGGCGATCGAGGCTCGCCGGGCGCACATCCGGCGCCTGCAGCTCGCGGCGTTCGAGCGTGACATCACTCGCGGCGAACCCTCGGCCGATCGGATCCGCGAGCGGGATCTGTTTCGCGAGATCGCTTCGGCGCGGGCCCAGCTGCATGCAGAGACCGCGGCCACGCATCCGGACGAATCGCGGCGCGAGCATCTCCAGCAGCAGCTCTTGTCATTGCTCGCCTCGCGCCGGCAGCAGCAGACGGCGCTGTACGCGGCCGTTCCGGATCTGCAGCGCCTGCGCGGGCAGCAGCCGCTTCCAACCGCAGACGATCTCGATGGGCTCGTCGGCGACGGAGCGCTGGTCATCGACTACCTCGTCGGCGACGACGAGTTGTTGGTCGCGGCCGCGGACGGAAGCCGCGACGGACTGACCGTGACGGCGACGGTCGTGCCGGATCACGATGGCGGCCTCAACAACCTGATCGCGCACGCCGTTGACCCGTCGGCGCTCGGCAGTTCCACGGAATGGCGCACACGTGCCGCGCCGATCGAGACGATGGTGCTGCCGGCGGCCGTGTCCGGAAGGCTGGCTCCAGCCGGACGCTTGGTCGTC
The DNA here is from genome assembly GCA_050747805.1 of Vicinamibacterales bacterium. Taxonomy (GTDB): domain Bacteria; phylum Acidobacteriota; class Vicinamibacteria; order Vicinamibacterales; family 2-12-FULL-66-21; genus JAICSD01. The sequence goes on from JBOGIZ010000381.1 coordinate 4,065, forward strand.
GTCGTGCCCGACGGCTCGCTGTGGCGCATTCCGTTCGAAGCGCTGCCGATTGGCGCGGATGATCTCGCCGCGCGCGCGGTCGTTGTCTATGCGACATCGTTGACGACGCTCGCAGCCGAGCGCCGCGACGCCATGCCGGCCGTCGGCTCCGCGCCGTCGGCGTCGGCATCGGCGCCGTCGGCCGGCTTCGTTGCAGGTCCGGACATTCCGACTGCCGTCAGGACGGAGG
>JBOGIZ010000382.1:0-3017 GCA_050747805.1 Vicinamibacterales bacterium
CCTGCGTTGTGCTGGTGACCGGGGCGGCTCTGCTGTTCGCGGGCTTGCGAACGGCCCTGGAGTCCGTTCGCGGCGCGCGCATCGGCCAACCGATCGTCGCGACCCTGATGGCCGCCGCGCGGTACGCCAACGAGGCTGATGGGCGCGACTACTTCCGGCGCGCCGGACAGGCGGCGCTGCAGGTGCCGCGGATTGGTTCTGTCGCGTCGGTAGGGACGCTTCCGGGCGGCCGCGCGTTCGATGCCCCGCTGCGGCTCGAGCCCGCGCCCTCTGGCTGGCGCGTCGCGACGATTGCCGCCGCGACGCCGCCGGGCCGCGATCTGCTCCAACTGAAGCTCGTGCACGGACGCACATTCGGCGGCGCCGATGGCCCCGGATCGTGCCGCGTGGCGCTTGTCAATGAGTCCGCCGCAGCAAAGTACTTCGGAGGCGACGCCGTCGGCCGCGCGTTCCGCGATTCCGCGAACCGTCGCGTCGACATTGTCGGCGTCGTTGCGGAACCGTCGGACCAGAGCGATCCGGTTGTCTACTTCTACGAGCGGCAGGCTGCAGGCGGCGTTTCGGCGAAACAGGATCAGACATTCCGCCTGCCGATGCTGGCCGATCCAGCCGAGCAGCGCACCGACGTCGACGTCAACATCGCTTCGCCCAATTACTTCGAGACGGTGGGAGCGACGCTGACGGCCGGGCATCGTTTCGACGAGACCACGCCGTGCGACGCGGCGATCGTAAACCGCCAGGCGGCGCAGCAGTATTTCAACGGACACGCCGTCGGAGGTGCCGTCGTTGACGGCGAGGGCCGGCGCGCCGAGATCGTCGGCGTCGTGGACGAGGGCGTGCTCGACGTTCTGCAGCGGCGGCCTGAGCCGACCGTGTACTTCCCGACCTCGGAGCGCTACATGTCGGGAATGGTCCTGATCGCCGAGACGCCGGTGGCCACGCCGGACATCGTCGCCAACCTGACTCGCGCGCTACGAGACGTCCCAGGAGCGCTGCTGCCGCCGACGGTGGAAACACTCGAAGATCACTTGTTCCACACGGCGCTGGGGCCCGAACGCGTCGCGGCCGTGCTGGTCGGCGTGTCGGCGGTCATCGCGCTCCTGCTGGGACTGCTCGGCGTTTACGGCGTCCTGTCAGACGCCGTCATGCAGCGCAAACAGGAGATCGCGCTGCGACTGGCGCTCGGCGCGCAGTCGTGGACGATCGTGGGACAAGTCCTGCGCGACGGGGCACGGATGGCGGCCACGGGCGCGATCGGCGGACTCATCGCCGCATCGATGGTCGTGGCGCTGGCGCGGCGCGCGATGCCTGGGCTTGCGGCGCCGCCGATGTGGATGTGGGCCGCGGGCCCGGTCATGCTCGCCGTCATGGTCGCGGCCGCGAGCGTGCTGCCGTCCCGCTGGGCGCTGGCAGTGGATCCTCTCACGCTGACCAGGGACCAGTGATCTCGGGCGCGATCCTGTCATACTGCAGCCGGTATGCGCGTGCTCAACACACAGCAGATGCGCGAAGCCGATCGCCAGACGATCGAGGAAGTGGGCATTCCCTCGATCGTTCTGATGGAGAACGCGGGACGTCAGGCGGTTGCCGCCATGGAGGCCGCGTTCGACGATCTCGCGACGAGCCGCGTCGGCGTCATCTGCGGGCGCGGCAGCAACGGCGGCGACGGGTTCGTCGTGGCTCGCACGCTCGCGCAGCGCGGGATCGACGCGATCGTGTTCCTGCTCGGGAGCGTGGCCGACATCCGGGGCGACGCGCGGACGAATCTGGAAGTCCTCGGGCGAATCGGATTGACCGTCATTGAAATCGCCACTGCGCAGGAATGGGAGCTCCATTCCACTGAGCTGGCGGAATGCGATCTCATCGTCGATGCCATCGTCGGCACGGGGTTCCATGGGCCGCTGACGGGGCTGCTCGAAACGGTCGTCGCCGACGTGAACGGCCTTGCCGTACCGATCGTCGCGATCGATCTGCCGACCGGCACGTCCGCGGATTCGCACGAGGTCAACGGCGAAGCGATCGAGGCGTCGATGACCGTGACGCTCGCCACGCCGAAGATTCCGCTGATTCTTCCGCCCGCCGATGCGTACGGCGGCGATCTGGTCATTGCCGACATCGGCATCCCCGAGTCGGTGATCGATGAACTGGATGGCCCGTGGCTCGAGCTGCTCACGCGGGAACGGATGCGCGAGCTGGTGCCGGGGCGCGCGGCCGATTCGCACAAGGGTGATTTCGGACGCGTGCTCGTCATCGCCGGATCGCTCGGCCGGACGGGCGCGGCGCATCTTGCGGCGCTTGGCGCCCTGCGCTCCGGCGCGGGCCTCGTGACCGTGGCCGCGCCCCGATCGTGCATTCCGATCATCGCGTCGATGATGCCGGAGTACATGACCGAGCCGCTCGAAGAAACCGCTGCGGGCTCGATCGATTTCAGCGCCGCCGACCGCGTGCTCGACATGAAGACCGACGTGATCGCGATCGGTCCGGGCCTGGGACAGGATGCGTCAACCGCCGCCTTCATTCAGGCCATCGTCGAACGATCCGGCGTGCCGATGGTGCTCGATGCCGACGGTCTGAACGCGTTCGAAGGCGATCCCGATCGGCTCGTCGGGCGCGAGAGCGTCGACATCATCGTCACGCCGCACCCGGGCGAGATGTCGCGGCTGCTGGGCATCAGCATCGAGGAGGTGCAGGCCGATCGGCTCGAGCACGCGCGCCGCTTCGCTGCCTCGCACAAGGTCCACGTCGTGCTCAAAGGCCACCGCACGGTGATCGCCGGTCCAGAAGGACGCTCGTTCATTAATCTCACCGGCAACGCCGGGATGGCGACCGGCGGCACCGGCGATCTCCTGACCGGCATGATCGCGGCGTGGTTCGCGCAGCTCCTCGATCCCGAGGCCGCGGCGAAACTTGCCGTATATCTGCACGGCACCGCTGGCGACCTCGCGGAGGCCGACGAAGGGGACGTCTCGGTGCTGCCGACCGACATCGCCGCGCATCTGGGCGACGCGGTCATGGAA
>JBOGIZ010000383.1:0-1729 GCA_050747805.1 Vicinamibacterales bacterium
GTCCCGAGCACATCACGATCACCGACAACGCGATCATTCCGCTGAAGGAGCGCGTGGTCGATCGGTATTACGATCCGATCAAGAAGCTGCTGCGCGTCATTCGATCGTGAGAGGGGTCCATGCTCAACCTCAAGCCGCTGTCGAAAGCGGCCATTCCCGCCGCGCTGGCCAAGGCCGAACGCTACCGGCTGCTGAATGAGCCCGCCGAGGCGGAAAGCATCTGCCTCGATATTCTCGAGGTCGACGCCGCCAATCAGGACGCCGTCGTGACGCTGCTGCTCGCGCTGACCGACCGGTTCCCCGAAGTCTCCTCGTCGAAGTTCGTGGGGCGCGCCGGCGATTTGATTGCGGCGCTCCGCGAGGACTACGACCGGGCGTACTACTCGGGCATCATCCGCGAGCGCCGCGCGAAGGCCGCGCTGCACCGGCACCACTACGGCGCCGCGGGCCATGCCGTCGAGTGGCTGCGCGAGGCCATGGAGTGCTACGAGCGCGCCGAAGCGATGCGCCCCGCGCAGAACGACGACGCCGTGCTGCGTTGGAACGCGTGCGCGCGGCTGCTCTCGGAGCTTCCCGCCGTCACGCCCGGAATCGATCAGCCCGAGCCTCTGCAGAGCGAGTAGGGCCACGGCCACGGCCACGGCCACGGCCACGGCCACGGATTACACGGAATGCACGGAATGTGAATCAGGGGCATTCCGCGTAGTGTGCGCCGGATTCTCGATTAATCGGTGTATTCCGTGTACTCCGTAGCCGGCCACCCTCCTGGTTCCGTGTATTCCGCGCACTCCGTGGCCGTGTATTCCGCGTACTCCGTGGCTATACTCGTAGATCGTGCGCCCGTTTCAGCGGCGCACCTGGAGGCTCTACCGTGGCGCTGCGACGCGGGGTTTGGCTCGTCGTCATTCTGATCGTCATCGCAATCGGCGCCTCGGCGGCCGGGTTGCTCGTCCTGTACGCGGCGATCGGGCGCGAGCCGGCGATCGCGAATCATGCCACGCTCGTGCTGCCGATCAACGGCGACATGAGCGAGACGGAACCGGGCGGTGTCTTCGGGCAGCTCGTCGAAGAGGCTCCGACCGTTCGCGGCATGGTGCAGCTGCTGCGGAAGGCCAAAGTCGATCGGCGCATCTCGAGCGTGATCGTCGAGCCGACCGGCGAAGGCGCCCTCTGGGGCAAGGTGCAGGAGGTGCGCGATGCCATCACCGACTTCCGCCAGTCCGGAAAGCCGATCGTCGCGTATCTGGAATACGGCGGACAGCAGGAGTTCTACCTCGCGAGCGCCTGCGACAAGGTGTTCCTCGCGCCGACCAGCACGCTCGATCTGACCGGGATGGCCAGCTATGAGATTTTTCTGCGCGGCATGCTCGACAAGATCGGCGCGTATCCCGACGGCATGCACATCGGCGAGTACAAGACGGCGCTCAATGAATTCACCGAGCATACCTACACGCCCGCGCACCGGGAGATGGCCGAATCGCTGAACAGCGACATGTACGACCAGCTCGTGCGCGGCATCGCCGACGGCCGCCACAAGAGCGAGGCCGATGTGCGCGCCCTCGTCGATCACGGGCCGTTCCTGCCCGAGGACGCGATCAAAGCCGGACTCGTCGACGACGTCGCGTACGAGGACGAGATTGAGAGCAAGGTGAAGCTGTCACCCGACAAGCCGACGCTGCTCGACATCAGCGACTATCGGCAGGTGAGCCCTGAGAGCCTTGGCCTGAAC
>JBOGIZ010000384.1:0-1950 GCA_050747805.1 Vicinamibacterales bacterium
TCCAGGCACGTCGTACCGCGAGGGCCGCGCGCGACTTTGCCGAAGCGGATAGAATTCGAAAAGACCTCGAGTCGCGCGGCGTCCTGCTGGAAGACACGCCGGCCGGAACGAGATGGAAGAGGAAGTAAGCATCGATGACCGATAATCGATGACCGATAATCGATGACCGATAATCGATGACCGATAGTCGATGGCCGATAGTCGATGGCCGATAGTCGATGGCCGATAATCGATGACCGATAGGTAACTGACAATTTAATGACCGCCCCCAATATCACGACCCCGCTGCCTGGACCGAAGGCGAAAGCCGTCATCGACCGCGACCGCGCGTTCGTGTCGCCGTCCTACACGCGCGACTATCCGCTCGTGATCGCGCGCGGTGAAGGCGCGGTGATCGAAGACGTCGACGGGAACACCTTCCTCGACTGCGCGGCGGGCATCGCGGTGAATTCAACCGGCGTCTCGCATCCGGAGGTGGTGAAGGCGATCGCCGATCAGGCGTCGAAGTTCATCCACATGTCGGGCACCGACTTCTACTACGAGCCGCAGGTGCGGCTCGCGGAGGAGCTGGCCGGGCTGGTCCCGATCGACGGCGGCGTCCGATCGTTCTTCGGCAATTCGGGCACCGAAGCGACCGAAGCGGTCATCAAGCTGGCGCGGTATCACACGAAGCGCGCGAATGTGATCGCGTTTCTCGGCTCGTTCCACGGACGATCGCTCGGATCGCTTGCGCTCACGGCGAGCAAAGCGGTGCAGCGGCGCGGATTCGGGCCGTTCATGCCTGGCGTGTATCACGCCCCGTATCCCGATCCGTACCGGTTCAATGGAAGCCCCGACGCGTGCGCCGAGTCAGCGCTCCATTACATCCGCGAACAGTTGTTCGTGCATCTCGTCTCGCCCGACGAGGTCGCGGCGATCGTCGTCGAGCCGATCCAGGGTGAAGGCGGCTACATCGTCCCGCCGAAGGCGTTTCTGCACGGCCTTCGCGAGCTGGCGAACGAGCACGGCATCCTGCTCGCGCTCGATGAAGTGCAGTCGGGCATGGGACGCACCGGCCGCATGTTCGCGTCGGAGCACTTCGGCGTGAAAGGGGATCTCGTCACGATTGCAAAGGGCGTCGCGTCGGGGCTGCCGCTCGGCGTCGCGTGCGCGCGCCAAGACGTCATGGACTGGCCGCCCGGCGCGCATGCGAGCACCTTCGGCGGCAATCCCGTCGCATGCGCGGCGGCGCTCGCGACGATCCGTCTCCTGCGCGAACAGTACGTGGCGAACGCGGCGTCGGTGGGGGAGCATCTGATCGATCGCCTGCGCGCGCTGCAGGAGAAGCATCCGCTCGTGGGCGACGTCCGCGGCCGGGGTTTCATGATCGGCGTCGAGCTGGTGCGCGACCGGAAAACGAAGACGCGCGCTCCCGAAGAGCGCAACGCCGTCGTGCAGGCGATGTTCCGCCGCGGCGTGCTGATCCTCGGCGCCGGCCGCAACGCGCTCCGCTTCGCGCCGCCGCTTGTGCTGACCAAGGCGCAGGCCGACATCGTGCTCCGCATCTTCGACGAGGCGCTGACCGAAGTGGAAGAGACGCACACGGCGGCGGGATCCGCGACCGGAGGCGTAACCAGTTAGGGAGTGACGCACCGATCGCGCGGAGAGCGCAAAACAAGCAGAGCGGGCCGATTAGTCTTTGCGATCTGTGCGTGAGATCGTCCGTGACAAGCGTACTCTCCCGTCCGGTCGTCCTGGCGCGCTCCTTGCGATCGCGCCGGCCCATGACGATCGCCCGCCAGAAACTCGGAAAACTCGGAGAAGATCTCGCGGTCGGCGCGCTCCTCGCGCGGGGGTACGCAGTTCTCGATCGCCGGTACCGAACGCGGCATGGCGAAATCGACATCGTTGCCGACGATGGCGGGACGCACCCGCCAGGGCGAGACCGGCGAGATCGCGGCGGACCACTAC
>JBOGIZ010000385.1:0-1750 GCA_050747805.1 Vicinamibacterales bacterium
CCGGCGCCGCCGCCGAGCGCCGCGCCGTGCATGCGTCCGATGAGCGGAATCGGCAGCCGATCGAGCGCGTCGAACATGCGCGCCATCTCGCGCGCGTCGCGGATGTTCTCGTCGCGCGAATAGCCCACCATCTTCGACATCCAGGTGAGATCGGCGCCCGCGCAGAACACCTTGCCCGCGCCCGCGAGGACGGCGGCCCGCGCGCCGCCCACTTTCACCGATTCGGCCCACTCGGTCAGTTCGCCGATGAGCGCTTCGTTGAAGGCGTTGCGGACCTCGGGGCGATTGAGCGTGACGCGAACGACGGGACCGTCTTGCTCGATGTGCAGCAGCATTTGTGTGTCACGGGCGACGGCGATTCACGGCGAGACGGCGACGAATCACAAAGACCACAAAGTGACAAAGATCACAAACATAGTCTTTGTGGTCTTGGTATCTTAGAGCACGTTTCAAAATTACGTGGCGGGTCCTGTCGCCGGGTTTCCCCACCCCGACCGCGACGCCAAAAGCACTCTTACGGGAAAGGCGCCCGCGGGTCGGGGCGGGGAGGCCCCTCCCAGCACCCTCCCAGCGCCACCCGCGAACGTAATTTTGAAACGGACAGTAAGGTGATCGTTGTGCCTGTGCGCCAGCCGTCGCCGTCAGCTACATCCGAAATACCCCGAACTTCGCCTCCGGGATCGGCGCATTGAACGCCGCTGACAGGCCGAGCGCGAGCGCCTGGCGCGTCTCGACGGGGTCCAGAATCCCATCGTCCCACAGCCGGGCGGTGGAGTAGTAGGGGGAACCTTCCTGTTCGTACTTCGCAAGAATCGGCTCGCGAATCGCGGCGTCTCCGTCGGCGCCGAGCGTCTTGCCCTGCCGCGCGAGCTGATCGCGCTTGACGGTCGTGAGCACGGCCGCCGCCTGTTCGCCGCCCATGACCGAAATGCGGGCGTTGGGCCACATCCACAGCAGGCGCGGATCGTACGCGCGGCCGCACATGCCGTAATTGCCCGCCCCGAACGACCCGCCGATGACGACGGTGAACTTCGGCACGACGGAATTCGCGACGGCGTGCACCATCTTGGCGCCGTCTTTCGCGATCCCCGCGCGTTCATACTGGCGGCCGACGATGAACCCGGTGATGTTCTGAAGAAACACGAGCGGCACGCGCCGCAGATTGCAGAGCTCGATGAAGTGCGCGGCTTTCAGCGCCGACTCAGAAAAGAGGACGCCGTTGTTTGCGATGATCCCGATGAGAAAGCCATGTAGGCGGGCGAAGCCAGTGACAAGTGTCGTGCCGTAGCGCTCCTTGAACTCATCGAAGCGCGAACCGTCGACGAGGCGGGCGATGATCTCGCGCACTTCGTACGGCTTGCGCGTGTCGGCGTTGACGATGCCGTAGAGCTCCTGCGGGTCGTACGCGGGATCCTCGAACGGCGCGACGTCGGGCGGCAGCTGCTTGACGGTGTTCAGCGTCGAGACGATCGTCCGGGCAATCTGCAGCGCATGCTCGTCATCGTCGGCGAAGTAATCGGCGACCCCGGACAGGCGGGTGTGGACGTCGGCGCCGCCAAGCTCCTCGGCCGAGACTTCCTCGCCGGTGGCCGCCTTCACGAGGGGCGGTCCACCCAGAAAAATCGTCCCCGTGCCGCGGACGATGACGGTCTCGTCCGACATCGCCGGCACGTACGCGCCGCCCGCCGTGCACGAGCCCATGACGACGGCGACCTGAGGAATCCGCTCGGCCGACATCCGCGCCTGATTG